>CBDUMN010000059.1:0-20619 GCA_965368335.1 uncultured Rhodospirillales bacterium | reverse complement strand
TCATTGCGATACGGCCATTATACAAAACAAAACTTACGTTTTCACACAGGCTGCTGACGACCGCCCTTTTTTCTTTTTATGACAAAAACTTAAGCCAACTTGTCCATTTCAGCCAAGAGGGCGTCACCCATCTCTTTGGTGCCCACCTGGGTCGCCCCGTCCTGCATAATATCGGCGGTGCGAATACCGGCGTTCAGCACGTTCTGAGACGCGGTTTCGATAAGATCGGCTTCCGCCCCCATATCGAAGCTGTAGCGCAGACACATGGCGAAAGAGAGGATGCTCGCCAGCGGGTTGGCGAGGTTCTGTCCGGCGATATCCGGGGCCGAACCGTGGACCGGCTCGTACATGGCCTTGCGGTTGCCGAATTCGTCGGCCCCACCCAGGCTGGCCGAAGGCAACATCCCGAGCGAACCGGTCAACATGGCTGCACAATCGGAAAGCAGGTCGCCAAACAGGTTGTCGGTGACGATAACGTCGAACTGTTTCGGCCAGCGGACCAACTGCATGGCGCAGTTGTCGGCATACATATGTTGAAGCTCGATATCGTCGTAGCCGCCCGCCGTATGCAGATCAGTCACCACCTTGCGCCAGAAAATGCCGGTCTCCATGACGTTGGCTTTTTCCACCGAGTGGACCTTACTGGCGCGCTTACGGGCAAGATCGAAGGCCACCTCGGCAATGCGTTCGATCTCGGCCTTGGTGTAAGCCTGGGTATCGATGCAGCGTTCCTGACCTTCCCATTCCTGCATTCCGCGCGGCTGTCCGAAGTAAACCCCGGCGGTCAGTTCGCGGACGATCATGATGTCGAGACCGGAAACGATGTCTTCCTTAAGGCTCGAAGCTTCGGCCAACGCGGGCATACAGGTGGCCGGGCGCAGGTTGGCGAACAGGTCCATTTCCTTGCGCAGCGCCAGAAGGCCCGCTTCGGGGCGATGCTCACGGGCCACATTGTCCCACTTGGGACCGCCCACCGCGCCGAGCAGAACCGCATCGGCTTTCAGCGCCTTTTCAAGGGTTTCGTCAGCCAGGGCGACGCCATGCTTGTCGTAGGCCGCGCCGCCGACCAGATCGGTTTCCATGTCGAAACCGACATTGCGGTTCTTGGCGACCCACTCGGCAACCCGCTCAACCTGGGTCATGGCTTCCTGTCCGATGCCGTCACCCGGCAGGATCAGAAGATTTTTGGTGTTAGACATTCCGTTTCCTCTTTGTCTTAAGAGGTACCCCCTCTAACTCCCCTAAAAGGGGGAGGACCTCCATTCTCATCCCTCCCCTTTTAGGGGAGGATAGGAGGGGTACGTTTTTTCCTTACCCTACAGCCAGGGCCGTTCGGCTTTCTGACGCGCCTCGAAGGCTTCGATCTTGTCGTTCTTCTGCAAGGTCAGGCCGATATCGTCGAGGCCGTTGAGCAGGCAGTGCTTGCGGAAAGCATCAATCTCGAAAGCAATGACACCACCGTCGGGACCGCTGATCTCCTGGGCTTCCAGATCGATCGTCACGGTCGCATTCGATCCGCGCTCGGCGTCTTCCATCAGCTTATCGACGTCGGCCTGTGGCAGGCGGATCGGCAAAATACCGTTCTTGAAACAGTTATTGTAGAAGATGTCGGCAAAACTTGGCGCAATAACGCAACGGATACCGAAATCGAGGATCGCCCAGGGCGCATGCTCGCGCGACGATCCGCAGCCAAAGTTGTCGCCTGCAACCAGAATGGTCGTGTCGCGGTACTGAGGCTTGTTCAAGACGAATTCAGGATTTTCCGAACCGTCTTCATTATAGCGCATCTCATCAAACAGGTTCTTACCCAGGCCGGAGCGCTGGATGGTCTTCAAGAATTGCTTGGGGATGATCATGTCCGTATCGACGTTCTTGATCGGCATGGGAGCCGCGACGCCGGTGAGTTTGGTGAACTTTTCCATGGTCGCCTCTCCTTAATCCACGAGTTTCCGAACGTCGGTCAGTTTGCCGGTGACGGCGGCGGCTGCCGCCATTTCCGGGCTGACCAGATGGGTGCGCCCACCACGGCCCTGACGACCTTCGAAGTTGCGGTTCGAGGTCGAAGCGCAACGTTGTCCGGCCATCAGTTTGTCGTCGTTCATCGCCAGACACATGGAACAACCCGGATCGCGCCATTCGAACCCGGCTTCGATAAAGATTTCATCGAGACCTTCCTGTTCGGCCTGTTCCTTGACCAGGCCCGAACCCGGCACCACCATAGCGCCCACGCCTTCGGCCACCTTGCGGCCTTTGGCGACGGAAGCGGCGGCGCGCAAATCTTCAATGCGGCCGTTGGTGCAGGAACCGATGAACACCCGGTCGACGGCGATGCCGTCCATGGGGGTGCCCGGTTTCAAATCCATATAATCGAGCGCCCGTTGCCAAGCGGCTTTCTGCGCATCGTTTTCAGCATCGTCCGGGTTGGGCACGACGCCGGTGATCGGAACGATGTTTTCCGGGCTGGTGCCCCAGCTGACCTGCGGAACCATGTTCGATACGTCGAGAGTGATTTCCTCGTCGTAGGTAGCGCCTTCATCGCTCGGCAGGGTCTTCCAGTCGGCCACGGCCATTTCCCAGGTTGCGCCTTTAGGAGCCATAGGACGGCCCATGAGGTATTCGTAGGTCTTTTCATCAGGTGCGATGAGACCGGCCCGTGCGCCGCCTTCGATAGACATGTTGCAAACGGTCATCCGGCCTTCCATGGAAAGCCCTTCGATGGCCTTGCCCGCATATTCGATGACGCAGCCGGTGCCGCCCGCCGTGCCGATCTGGCCGATCAAAGCGAGAACCAAATCCTTGGCGGTGCAGCCTGCAGGCAAGTCGCCGACCACGTTGATCCGCATGGACTTAGGCTTTTTCTGCAGCAAAGTCTGGGTGGCCAGCACATGCTCCACTTCCGAGGTGCCGATGCCGAACGCCAGAGCGCCAAACGCCCCATGGGTCGCCGTGTGGCTATCGCCGCAGACGATGGTGGTGCCGGGAAGGGTAAAGCCCTGCTCCGGTCCAACGATGTGAACCACGCCCTGGCGGAACTCGGAAATGCCAAAATGCTGAACACCGAATTCGGCAGTGTTTTTCTCGAGCGCCTGAAGCTGGGTCCGGGATTCGTCGTTGGCGACCGCATCAATACCACCGACCCGATCTTTGGCGACGGTCGGGACGTTATGGTCGGCGACGGCCAGGGTCAGCTCGGGGTGACGTACCTTGCGGCCCGAGGCGCGTAAGCCCTCGAAAGCCTGCGGGCTCGTCACTTCATGAACCATATGGCGGTCGATATAGATGAGGCTGGTGCCGTCGTCCTGGGTTTCGACCAGATGGCGTTCCCAGATTTTGTCGAACAGGGTCTTGGGCATGGATAGGCTTTCCTTAGAACCGAGGGTACTAACATGCGAACGCGGGCGGGCCCTTTTTGACTGAGGGCGCGCCCGCGTTGATTTCCGTTTCCTTTAAAAAGGAAAGGCTTATTCGGCGTCGCCTGCGGCCTTGGCGGCTTTCTTGGCTTCGGCCTTCTCGCGCGCCTTGGCGTCGCGGGCGGCTTTTTCGGCGCGTGCCTGCTTGGCTTCCTCAGCAGAAACCTTGCCCGACCAACCGTCGGTCTTCTCGGCGATACGGGCAGCCTTACCGGTGCGGCCCCGCAGATAGTAGAGCTTGGCCCGGCGAACATCGCCGCGGCGCACCATTTCGATTTTCGCAACGTTGGGCGAATAGAGCGGGAAAACACGCTCGACGCCTTCGCCGAAGGACAGCTTGCGAACGGTGAACCCGGAGTTCAATCCGGCATTTTTGCGGGCGATGCAAACGCCTTCGAAAATCTGGATACGTTCGGTTTCACCTTCTTTGACCTTAACGTGAACCTTGATCGTATCACCGGCAGCGAACTCAGGGATGTCTTTGTCCGCAACGAGCTTTTCCATCTGCTCTTTCTCGATGGTTTCGAGAATGTTCATGGCTTTCTTCCTTACTCTCTTCGTTAGCAGTGCATGTTTCTCAGAGGCACGGCCCATAAAAACTTAATTTAGCACCCCCTCTATCTCTCCCTAAAAGGAGGAGGAGAACCTTCAATTCGTCCCTCCCCTTTTAGGGGAGGCTAGGAGGGGTGCTCCTACTTCTTTATCTCGGCGAACCGTTCCCAGAGATCGGGCCGCCGCTTTCGGGTGATCTGCTCGGCTTGTTGCTGCCGCCAGGCCCGAATGTTCTTGTGATGCCCCGAAAGCAGAACTTCCGGAACCTCCCGGCTCTCCCCTTGGTGGTCTTCCCACGTCTGGGGCCGGGTATAGTGCGGGTACTCCAAGAGCCCCGTCTCAAAACTCTCTTCTTCCAGCGACTCGGTATTGCCGGTTACGCCCGGCAGCAACCTCACCACTGCATCCAGCAACGTCATCGCCGCCGCTTCGCCACCTGAGAGGATAAAGTCTCCCAGGCTGATCTCTTCGACCTCGCGCGCTTCCAAAACCCGCTGATCGACACCTTCATAACGCCCACAGAGCAAAACCACTCCCGGCGCATCGGCCAGTTCCCGGACCTTCTCCTGATCGAGAAGGCGTCCGCGCGGCGTCAGATAAATCAGCCGCGCCCCGGGTTGGGCTTGAACAGCGTCGCCGATCGCGCGGTCCACCACATCGGGCCGCATGACCATTCCGGCGCCACCGCCAAAAGGCGTGTCGTCCACGGTGCGGTGTTTATCGCGCGCAAAAGCCCGAATGTCCACCGTTTCCAACAGCCATTTCCCCTGTTCTAGAGCTTTGCCCGAAAGCGAAGCCCCCAGAGGCCCCGGAAACATCTCCGGGAAAAGGGTCAAGACGGTTGCGGTCCACATGGGTTTCACTCCCCGTTTTCCGCATCCTCTCCCGGTTCCGGTTCACCCGGTTCCAGGAGGCCCGGCAGAGGCTCGATTAACAGCCAGCCTTCCGCCAGTTCGACCCGAGGCACGGCGACCTTGGTAAACGGCGCCATGAGCACCCCTTTGTTCGGGTGTTCGATTTCGAGCATATCGCCCGCGCCGAAATCGAAAACCGCCCGAACAGACCCAAGACTTTCGCCATCGGGAAGCCGGGCCTCCAGACCGATCAGATCGGCATGGTAGAACTCGTCTTCCTCCGGCTCCGGCAGCACGTCCCTGGGAACGTAAAGTTTGGTTCCCTTGAGCGCTTCCGCCGCATCCCGGTCTTTAACGCCTTCAAGCTTTACCCGGACCTGCCCCTTGGAGGCCTGACCGACCAGTTGCAGCTTGAATGAAACCTTGCCGGTTTCATCGGATACTGCACCGTAGGCCGCCACCGCCTTGGGGTCCTCGGTAAAGCTCTTGATCCGCACCAGCCCCCGCACCCCATGGGGCCCGGTTACCACGCCGACGCAGACCAAATCGCCATCCGACTTCCCTGATCTGGAAGCCATGCCTTAAAGCCTATTCCTTGGCTTCTTCGGCGGGAGCTTCTTCGGCCGGAGCCTCTTCAGCGGCGGCTTCCTCGGCAGGCGCTTCTTCAGCAGCAGCGGCCGCTTCGGCAGCTTCTGCTTCAGCCGCGGCAGCAGCTTCAGCAGCTTCCTTGGCCTTCTCTTCAGCTTCGCGGACCCGCTCCTGAGCCTTGGCGCCCGGCAGATGCTTTTTGGTCTGCTCAGGGATCGCGCGATCACCAATCAGGCCGGCAGCAGCCAGCATGCGATGAACACGATCAGTCGGCTTGGCGCCAACGCCCAGCCAGTATTTGATGCGTTCTTCGTTCAGCACCACGCGCTCTTCGTGGTCCTTGGGCAGCATCGGGTTGTGACGACCGAGCTTTTCGATGAAACGGCCATCCCGCGGGCTGCGGATATCGGCAACGACAATGCGGTAAAACGGACGCTTCTTAGCGCCACCGCGTGCAAGTCTGATCTTAAGAGCCATTGTTGTCTAACGTCTTTCGTATCAGTGGTTAAAACTAAATCCATGAGCCCAACATCGGGTCATGCAACTCATCCGAACCCGCCCGGCGGCATCCCGCCCGGCGGCATCATTCCTGGAGGCAAGCCGCCGGAGCGAAGGAAGCTTTTCTTCCCCATCTTGCCTACTTTCTTCATTACGGAACTCATCTGCTTATGCTGTTTGAGTAACCGATTGACTTCCGGCACCGTGGTGCCCGAGCCTGCGGCGATGCGCTTGCGCCGCGAGGCGTTAATCACTTTCGGGTTCTGGCGTTCCTTGACGGTCATGGAGAGGATGATGGCTTCCTGGCGGGCGATCATACTGTCGTCCACGTTGGCCTCTTCCATCTGCTTCTTCATCTTGCCGACACCCGGCAACATGCCCATCAGGCCTTTCAGGTCGCCCATCTTACGGATCTGGCGAAGCTGACTGAGTAGGTCTTCCAGGGTGAACTGCCCCTTCATCACCTTCTTGGCGAGCTTCTCGGCCTCTTCCTTCTCGATGGTTTCGGACGCCTTCTCGACCAGCGAAACCACGTCGCCCATGCCGAGGATGCGACCGGCGATCCGTTCGGCGTGGAACGGCTCGAATTCATCGATCTTTTCGCCAATCCCCATGAATTTGATGGGCGCATCGGCAATTTGTTTCATCGAAAGGGCCGCGCCGCCGCGCGCATCGCCATCCACACGGGTCAGGACGATACCGGTCACGCCAACCTTTTCATTGAACTCTTTAGCCACCGTCACGGCGTCCTGGCCGGTCATGGCGTCGGTCACCAGCAGGGTCTCGATGGGCTTGGCCACATCGCGCACCTGGGCCACTTCGGCCATCAACTGGGTATCGATATGCAGACGGCCCGCCGTATCGAGGACCACCACGTCGTAGCCTTCAAGGCGGCCAGTCTCCATGGCGCGCTTGGTGATGGCGACGGGCTGTTCGCCGAAAATGATCGGCAGGGTATCGACCTCGGCTTGCTTACCCAATACCTCCAACTGCTGCTGCGCAGCCGGGCGATAGATATCGAGCGAAGCCATCAGGACTTTCTTTTTCTGCTTATCCTTAAGACGCAGGGCCAACTTGGCGGAACTGGTCGTCTTACCGGACCCCTGAAGGCCGACCATCAGGATGGCCGCCGGCGGGGTCGTCGCCAAGTTTAGTTCGGATCGTTCGTCACCCAGGGTTTCAGCCAACTGATCGTGAACGATCTTGACCACCATCTGGCCCGGCGTGACGCTCTTGATCACTTCTTGACCGACAGCCTTCTCTTTGACCGCAGCGACGAAGTCCTTGACCACGGGCAGGGCGACATCGGCCTCGAGCAGAGCCACCCGCACTTCGCGCAGCGCGGCATCGACATCGGCTTCTTTAAGCGCACCCTTTTTCTTGAGGCGCTCAAAAACATCACCGAGGCGATCTGTCAAATTCTCGAACATGCGTCCGCTTTTCCCTGGTCAAAAAACAACCGTTAACAAGCAAAAAACGCCAGTGCGCGAACCCTCGCGGACTGGCGGCACCCTCGAAAAACCAAGAGCGCTTGCGTAGCGGCGCGGACTTTATGCTTCCCCGGCTTCCATGTCAACAACTGTTCCAAACGCTCAATAAGACGTTTCGAATGCCCCTTGTGATTCAAACTTATTGCAATTTTGAATAGTTTTATGTGATTACTATAGTAATCATGCTAGGGCTTTTGCTTGAACCGGGCCGAAACGGGACCGACCTACGAAAAATAAGCTTCAAAAAGAAGCGGAACCACCGACGACCGTAAGAAGGATGTTAAAAATGAGTAGACGCGTGGGAAGAAGCTCACCAGACCCTATCGATAAGTATGTCGGGTCGCGCGTGCGGGGCCGCCGCTTGGGGTTACGGATGAGCCAAACCAAACTGGGCGAAGCCATTGGGGTAACGTTCCAACAAATTCAAAAATACGAAAACGGCGCCAACCGTATCGGCGCAAGCAATCTATACAAAATCTCCAGGACTCTCGGCGTTGAAGTCAGCTACTTCTTCCAAGACATGCCTGAATCCGCCTGGGCTCACGAAAAAGGAAAAGGCCCCGGCCTGTCGGATCAACCGCCCGAAACCTTCGAGCACGATCCGCTGACCTCCAAGGAAGCCATTGAACTGACGCACAATTACTTCGCCATTGTCGATGAAACTGTGCGAAAGAGGATTTCCCAGTTGGTCAAGTCCCTGGCCGACGCCTTTACCGGCTAACAAAGTTTCCGAATTTTAGAAAACGGCGCCCAAATCGAGGCGCCGTTTTTTTATGGCAAACCCCTCCTCTCCCCACCATTCCCCTTTGCCAAACGGCCCTCCTGATATATACCATAAGTATGCATCAATATTTTGATGCACCTTGTTAGTGTATTACTGTCTGGGGAATCATCAAATGACAACCGGCGAGCAGAGTGAAACCAGGAAAAATATCGACTTCAGCATCGGCGCAAGCCTCCACAGCAGGCGCGTGGAATTAGGGGTGACAAAAGCGGAATTGGCTCAATGCCTGGGCATTGGAGAAAATCGGATCAAGGGAATCGAAGCAGGAACAAGCAAAATCACTGCAGCCGAACTTTACCGAGCCGCCAAACGTTTAAACGTTTCCATCGACGCCTTTTATGCGGCCTTGAAAGCGAAAGACGGTCCGCTCCCCGACATGCCATCCCCACCAGACCCCAAAGATATCGACGAAGCGGAAAATTTGATCCGCAATTTCATGGCGATCAAAGACCCGGCGACTCGCCGCAATGTCCTTGAGATCATTAAAGCAACGGCGAAATCGTGCATCTGACTTTTACTAAAAGGCCTCATGGGGCAAAGTAGTCCCATGAGCCTATATCAAGAACTTCGCGATGCCCTGACCTCCCAAGGTTTCATCCTCCGGGGTGGTTTTCAGATTACGCAGCAAGATCAAGCCGATCTCGGCAGATCTGCCGAAACGCTCGTCATGATTGGTAACGCAGGTTCCGCTTTCTGGCGGCATTTCGCCGCAGCCGGAACCAATGGCTCCAACCCCATGGACGCCTGGACAAAAGAGACCCTCACCGGCTTTGCCGATATCTTTGGCGCGCAGCCTCTCTTTCCCTTCGAGGGGCCGCCTTACCATCCCTTTCAACGTTGGGCCCAACGATGCGAACCGGTTTACCCGTCTCCGGTCGGCCCTCTTATTCATCCCGTTTTCGGGCTTTGGCATGCCTACCGCGGCGCATTTCTCTTCGATCAAGAAATGACCCTCCCAAAACAACCGGAAACGCCTTGTCCCTGTGAAACCTGTGAGGATAAGCCTTGCCTTACGGCCTGCCCCGCCGGAGCTTTTGACAAAGGGAGCTATGACGTTCCGGCCTGCGTATCGCATTTAAAAGGGGAGGATCAGGCCGAGTGTATGGCGCTGGGCTGTGCAGCGCGACACGCCTGCCCGATTGGCCAAAAATACGCCTATGCCCCAGAGCAAGCGCAGTTTCACATGGAAAAGTTCGTGCGGAACAACGGTTAGGGCTGGACTCCAAGCCTACCCCACCCCTATGTAGGGCCTATGATGGAACACCGGTTTGTTAAAATGCATGGCCTGGGCAACGATTTCGTGGTTCTCGACACCCGCGAAACGGGGATGTCGCTCGCCTCGGAACAAATCCGCGCCATCGCCGACCGTAAAACCGGCGTCGGCTGCGATCAGTTCATTATCATGGAACCGGCCAAAGACACTCATGCCGACGTCTTCATGCGCATCCTCAACGCCGACGGATCGGAAGTTGAGGCCTGCGGCAACGCCACCCGCTGCATTGCCGATCTGGTCATGGAGCAGACGGGAAAAGACCATACGGTGATTGAAACGGTCGTCGGCCTGCTCGATGCCCACCCCACCGCAGACGGACGCATTTCGGTCGATATGGGACTGGTGCGCCTCGACTGGCGGGAAATTCCACTGGCCGACGCGGTCGATACGGGGAGCCTGCCCTTGGAAATTGGGCCGCTGACCAACCCGGTGGCTGTCAACGTCGGCAATCCACACGCCGTCTTTTTTGTCGACAACGTAGAAGCCATCGATCTGGAACGCTGGGGGCCGCAAGTTGAAACCCACGACATGTTTCCTGAGCGGATCAACGTGGAAGTCGTCCAGGTGTTGGCCGACGACCGCCTGCGCATGCGGGTCTGGGAGCGAGGCGTGGGCATCACACGCGCTTGCGGAACCGGGGCTTGCGCCTCCCTTATTGCAGCAGCCCGACGCAAACTCACTGGCCGCAAAGCCGAAGTTATTCTCGATGGCGGGCCATTGGAAATCGAGTGGATGCCCGACAACCACGTTCAGATGACCGGCCCCGTAGCGCGGAGTTACACGGGCGTGCTCGACCCGTCCCTGTTGGGATAAGCCGATGAGTGAAACCCGCATCGTCACTCTGGGCTGCCGCCTCAATACCTATGAATCGGAAGTCATGCGCGACCATGCCGAAAGCGCAGGTCTTGAGGACGCCATTGTCATCAACACCTGCGCCGTAACCGGCGAGGCCGAGCGCCAAGCCCGCCAGACCATCCGGCGGCTACGGCGCGAAAACCCCGGAGCAACGATCATCGTTACCGGTTGCGCAGCCCAAATCCATCCGGACAATTTCGCCGCCATGCCCGAAGTGAATCGAGTCTTGGGCAACCGGGAAAAGATGCAGGCCGAAAGCTTCCGCTTCACCCCGGCGGCCGCAGAAGACGCCACGCCGGTCGACGTCACCGATATTATGAATGCCAAGGAGACCGCCCATCACCTGATCGGCGGTTTCGGCAACCGGGCGCGCGCCTTCGTCCAGGTTCAACAGGGCTGCGACCACCGCTGCACCTTCTGCATCATTCCCTTCGGGCGCGGCCCCAACCGAAGCCTATCCGCCGAAGGCATTACCAAACAGGTCCGCGCTCTAGTTGAGGGCGGTTTCAAGGAAGTGGTTTTGAGCGGCGTCGACCTGACCAGCTATGGCGCCGATCTTCCGAACCGCCCGACTCTCGGGCAGATGGTCAAAAAGTTGCTCACCTCTGTGCCGAATTTGGAGCGCCTGCGTCTTTCGTCACTCGACCCGGCCGCCGTGGATCAAGACTTGTTTGACGCCATCATTAACGAGGCGCGCTTGATGCCGCATATCCATCTGAGTCTCCAGGCCGGGGACGATATGATTTTGAAACGGATGAAACGGCGGCATACCCGCGCGCAGGCCATCGAACTTTGCGAGCGGTTGCGGGCCAACCGTGACGACCTGGTGTTCGGCGCAGACCTGATCGCCGGTTTTCCCACGGAAACCGAAGAGATGTTTGAAAATTCCCTCCGGTTGGTTGAGGACTGCGGCCTAACCTTTCTGCATGTCTTTCCATATTCGAGCCGCCCCGGCACTCCGGCGGCAAAAATGCCGGACCTCCCCGGCGATCTGCGCAAAGAGCGGGCGGCAAAAATCCGAGCGGTCGGCGATCAAGCCTTTAACGCCTATGCGCAATCCCGCATCGGCAGCCGGGCCAGGGTATTAATTGAAAAAGAAAACGAAGGCCTTTGTGAGCACTATGTTCGGGTCCGGCTTGACGAAAACGCCGAACCGGGGTCCATTGTGCCGGTCCGCCTGACCGGCCTGGACGGGGAAACTTTATTGGGAACGAGAGACGAATGACCGAAGAAACGCCGAAAAAAGGCTGGATGACGCGCCTCAAGGAGGGCCTAACCCGCTCCTCGAACAAATTGACCGGCGGCATCACCGACCTTTTCACCAAGCGCAAACTGGATGGCGAGGCTGTTGAAGAGCTGGAGGAAATTCTGATCACCGGCGATCTCGGCGTCGAAACGGCCATGCGGGTGAGTGCAGAAGTCGCCAAAACCCGTTTCGGCAAAGAAGTCAGCCCTGAAGAAATCCGTGAAGCCGTCGCCGAACAGATCGCCCCTATTTTGGAGCCGGTCGCTAAGCCGCTCATCGTCGATAGCGGCAACAAGCCTCATATCATTCTGGTCTGCGGGGTCAACGGCAGCGGCAAGACCACGACAATCGGCAAGATGACCAAGCAGTTCCAGGAACAAGGAAAAACGGTCATGCTGGCCGCCGGCGATACCTTCCGCGCCGCCGCCGTCGAACAACTCAAGGTCTGGGGCGAACGCAATAATTGCCCCGTGGTCGCCCGCGACACCGGGGCCGACGCCGCCGGTCTGGTCTACGACGCCATTGAACAAGCCCAATCGGCAGGAACCGATATTTTACTGATCGACACCGCCGGGCGATTACAAAACAAATCGGATCTGATGGCCGAGTTGGAAAAAGTCATCCGGGTCGTTCGCAAGCTCGATGAAAGCGCACCCCACGACTGCCTGCTGGTGCTCGACGCCACCGTCGGCCAAAACGCTCATAGTCAGGTCGAGGTGTTTAAAAACATGGTCAACGTGACCGGATTGGTGCTGACCAAGCTTGATGGAACGGCAAAAGGCGGCGTCCTGGTCGCCCTGGCCGACAAGTTCGGTCTACCGGTTCATGCTATCGGTGTGGGCGAAGGCATCGACGACCTCAAGCCATTCGAAGCACAAGCTTTCGCCCGCAACCTCATGGGTCTGGACGCTTAAACAGCCTTTTGGGTTTAAACCAGAATGTCGATGTAGTGGCCGCGCGGCACATCGTCGCGCAAATCTTGTCCCGACTCGAGGGTCTGGTCGAGTCGCTGGATCGCCTGATGGTTTTTAGGCGTCTGCTTGAAATCGGTAACTTCAGCACGCTTACTCACCGCCTCGGCCTGGGTAAAGCTCGTTCGGTGACGGTGGGTCGGCTGAAGGGACGTCCCTATGAGTTTGGTCGGATCGGCCATGAGTTACCGGGTCATTGAAAAAATTATCGACCTCTGAATTTAGAATCCGAGTCGTTAATAGGTGGTTTACGCTTTAAGCATTTCCCGGCGAAACACAAAGATAAAATCAACGCTTTTTAGGATCAGTCCATCCGGGGCGCATAAGAATTGGTCCGCACGGAAACAACGGACTCGCCGCGCAGCTCCCGGTATTCTTCAAGCGCCCATTTGATCGAGGGAAAGGCCAATTCCTTCCAAGGCACATCATCCCAATCGAACAGTTGGACATCGCTGCTCTCCGGCCCGGCGGCGAACTCGGGCGAAAGCATGTCGGCCCTGTAGAGCATATAGACCTGGCCGATATGGGGAATATTGTAGATACCGAAAAGGTCTCTGACCTCGACCTTGGCGCGGGCCTCTTCCCAGACCTCGCGCTCAGCCCCTTCAGCCACCGTTTCGTTGAGCTCCATAAATCCGGCCGGAAAAGTCCAATAGCCCTCACGCGGGGCAATGGCGCGCTTGCAAAGCAGGACCTTATTCTCCCACTCAAAAACCGCACCGACGATAATCCGCGGATTGTCGTATTGAATATAACCGCAATCGGGGCAAACCAGCCTTTCCCGGTCGTCTCCTTCGGGAATTTGCCGAACGGATGGACCGGATAAGTCCTGCTTGCTAATCGAGATCTCTTTGGTCATGGCAAGGAGTGTGGCGCGATGATGGGATCGGGGCAAGCGCTTTTACGCCGCTAGAGCGGTGGATCGGATGCAGACAAGCGAATAGGCGGCAGAAAACTGCCGCACTAACGCTTTATCGGAAATTCGCGCCCGGACTTAAGCGGAGATGTCGACGAAGGAACCACGCTCTTCGTCAGCGCCGTTGGCTCCCGCTTCTTCGGCTTCATCAATGGCCTGAAGAACGTCCTGAGTCACTTCTCTTTGCACTTCCTGGCGATTGTCCTGAGCTTCAAGAGCCCGCTCGGCCTGCTGGTCCGCTTGTTGCGCCGTTTGCGAAACGGCCGCGGAAACAGGCGCCTCCTGCAACTGAGCCGCTTGGTTCACTTGCTGTAAGACCGCCGGTGCATTTCCTACCGGTGTAAGTGCCATTTGATCCTCCTTCTAAGGACCTCAAGGGTTGTTCCTAAATAAGACGACTGATTATTGCACAATGCTAAGAATTTGTAAAGAAAACCCACCCTTACGCTTTAAAATCAATCGATTCTATGCCTTTAGCACGGCCACGCCCGGCAATTCCTTGCCTTCCAGCCACTCGAGAAACGCGCCGCCAGCCGTTGAAATATAGGAAACGTCGGCCTCGGCTCCCGCATGGGCCAGGGCCGCCACCGTATCCCCGCCACCGGCAACGGAAACCAGCTTACCCTCTTTCGTCAGCCGGGCCGCCGCCTGGGCCAGAGCGTTCGTTCCTTTATCGAACGGCGCAATCTCAAAAGCGCCCATGGGGCCGTTCCAAACGATGGTTTTGCACTCTTCCAGCTTGCCAACCAGAAAATCGATAGAGGCCGGACCAATATCGAGGATCATCCCATCGGACGGCACGGCGTCAAGCGCCATAACCTGACTATCAGCCCCTTCTTTAAATTCTTTGGCGACCACGGCATCCTTCGGCAGAAGAATTTCACAACCGGCCTTTTCAGCACGTTCCAGGATATCCCGGGCGGTGTCGGCCAGGTCATGCTCACAAAGCGAGTTGCCGATATCAACCCCCTTCGCGTTGAGGAAGGTATTGGCCATGCCACCGCCGATAATCAGCTTATCGACCTTGGCGACCAGATTGGTCAGCACGTCGAGCTTGGTGGAAACCTTCGCCCCGCCAACCAGAGCGGCAACGGGCCGCGCGGGGTTTTCCAAAGCGCCGCTCAAAGCTTCCAATTCAGCCTGCATCAACCGACCGGCATAAGCGGGAAGGATTTTTGCGATCGCTTCAGTGGAGGCGTGGGCCCGGTGTGAGCAGGAAAAGGCTTCGGAAACATAGATATCGCCAAGCGCCGCCAACTGCGCAGCAAAACCAGCATCGTTTTTTTCTTCTTCCGGATGAAAGCGTAGGTTCTCAAGCAGGGCGATATCGCCGTCTCTCAACCCATCGACCACGCTCTGAGCCGCCTCGCCCACACAGTCGGCTGCGAAAGCCACCGGTTTGCCCAGCGCATCGCCCAGGGGCCCCGCTACGGCAGCCACCGACATCTCCGGCACCATCTGCCCCTTGGGTCGGCCGAAATGACACATAACAATCACTTTCGCGCCTTTTTCGGAAAGCTCTTTTAAGGTTGGAACCGTTCGGTCGATGCGGGTGCTGTCCGTCACCTTACCGTCTTTCATGGGCACGTTGAGATCCACCCGAATCAAAATCCGTTTTCCCGCTACGTCCAGATTATCGAGTGTCTTAAAGGTGCTCATCGGCCGCTATTCCTTGTTCCCAGTCAGTATCGTTTCCCACCCGGCTCTCAAAAGCCGGAACCTTCTCCTGTTTATGGTCAAGGGAGCCTGCAAAGGCAAGCCCCCATAGAGTGGCCGTCCCCACCCAATCGGGTGGCAAAGAGAAAGGGCGCTCTTATCGGAAGAGCGCCCTCTTAACGACTTTTCTATAAGAAGCGGCTTACCACTCGATCTTTTCGATCCCTTCGAAGGTGATCACTTCGCCGGTTTCGTTATCGGTCAGCGTACCTTCGCCATCGACAATATCGTCGTAAGCGCCGCTGTCGGTCGTACCAATGACCACGTCTTCTTCGCCCTCGATCTTCAGGGTCCAACCGGCGCCAGCATTGTCTTCACTACCATCGCCTCCCTGTTGGTCGAGATGGATCGTATCGGCCCAGCCATCGCCACCGGAGATCACGTCGTTGCCGTCGCCGGAACCCCAGACGAAGAGATCATCACCCTGCTGGCCAAAGAGATCGTCATCTCCGCTACCGCCAACCAGGATATCATTGTCGTATCCGCCCTTGAGTTCATCATCGCCAGCACCGCCAAGCAAGATATCTTGACCATTGTCGCCTTTGAGCAGGTCGTCACCGTCGCCGCCGAACAGGAAGTCGTTATCATGACCCCCTCTCAGTTCGTCGTCGCCAGCGCCGCCATGCAGGGTATCGTCGCCGTTCTCGCCTTTGAGTTCGTCGTCGCCAGCACCGCCGAACAGAGTGTCGTCGTCATGACCGCCCTTGAGCTCATCGTCGCCGTCACCGCCGAATAGGGTGTCGTCGGCATTGCCGCCCTTAAGCTCATCATCGCCACCCATGCCGACCAGAACATCGTCGCCATGACCGCCTTCAAGCTTATTGTCACCACCATTGCCGATCTGATCGACATCCCCATCGGGCTGTGGATTGGCGTCATAGACCCAATCGAGATCGTCGCCGATATGGTCGCTATAGTCCGGCACATAGGAACCGCTATCGCCACTGTCGTCACCACTGCTATCGGACGAACCGTCACTCCAGTCATCGCCTGCAACAATGGTGAGGTTATCGATAGCCGCCGTTTCTCCGTCCCAAGAGGTGTCGGCTCTCAACTCGAGCACTACCTGACCGTTTTCATCGGTCTGAACTTCAATCCGGTAATGGGTCGTACCGTCTTCCTGGCTATCGGTCTGGACCCGCTCGCCATTCACATCGACCTTGAAGTAATCCTTGTGGCTGCCAGAATCTTCCCAATCGCCTTGAGCCGTCATATCGAACTCAATTACGACCGTCTGATTGGCATGCTCCTCGCCGAAGTCGAAGGTCTTGGCCGCGGTTTCATCATGACCGATTTGCATCTGGCCATTGCTGAAGGAGACATTGTCACTCCAGCCTTCACCGCCATCGGAGAAGCCTTCAGAGACAAGCTCCGTGCCCGGCGCAACCGATTGACCGCTATCGTTACCAGACGAGTCGCCGCTCCAGTCATCGCCGCCGACAATAGTGAAGTTGTCGATTTGAGCTTTCTCACCGCTACCGGTCGTGTCGACTTCAAGATCAAGTTCGACCCGGCCATTCTCATCGGTCTGGACTTCGATCCGGTAATGGGTCGTGCCGTCTTCCTGACTATCGGTCCGGACCCGCTCGCTATTCACATCGACCTTGAAGTAGTCCCGATGCTGACCGGAATCCTCCCAATCACCCGTCGCCGTCATATCGAATTCGATTACGACCGTCTGGTTGGCGTGATCGGAGCCGAAATCGAAGGTCTTGGATGCGGTTTCATCGTGGCCAATGACCATCTTACCGCAATCATAGGAGACTTCGTCGCCCCAGCCTTCACCACCACCGGCGAAATCTTCAGAGACAAGCTGAGTTCCAGCACCGCTGGAATCATCGCTATTGTCGTCGCCTCCCGGTGACGCATCTGGATTACCATCCAGAATGGCGTCCACGGCAACGGCGCCGTCCTCAAAAACAAACGCTTCGATATCGGTCACGGTATCCGTGCCGTCCACGCCGGTCAGATCTTCAACCGTATAGACCCCGTTATCTTCGGTGATCATGTAGTTTTCGCGTGGCCCAGAGAAAACGGCCGTATCGTCGCCCGCCCCGCCGTGGAGCAGGTCATCGCCAGCACCGCCGACGAGGGTATCATCTCCGCTGCTGGTCCAGAGCACGTCATCCCCGGTTCCTCCATCAACCGTCACGTCACCATAGGCGTGGTTATTGGAGGTCAGGTCTACAACATCGTCGCCTGCACCGGCATTAATCTCCTCAATACCGGAAATTCTCGCACCGCTCTGAGGTGCGTCGGAATAGCCGTCATCGAGGAACAACGCATCGTCGCCATCGGTCATCTGGAGGGTGTCCTGACCATCACCGCCGACGAATACGTCTTCGCTGATATTCTTCCCTTCGATGTCAATGTATTCATCGGAACCGCTGGTATCCGGATCGCCCACGTTATGAGCGCGCCAGCCGCTGTCCCAGTCTCCATCGTCGGAATAGTTGAGCGTATCGTCGCCGGCGCCGCCGGAAACGAAATCTACCCCTACGCCGCCATCCAACACATCGTCACCGGCGCCTCCGTCCAAGGTGTCGTTGCCGGCGCCTCCGGAAAGCGTATCGTCACCCGCAATACCGGAAGGATCATTCAGCATCACCGTGAAGGTGCTGCTGGACGATGCGGAACCGGCATCCTGCCATTCGTTTGATTGAGCCGTCACCGTCAGGTCGAAGCTATTGGCCGAACCGGCGGGGACGGTCATTGTCAGTCCCTGGAGGTCATTGACCGAAACCGTCCAAACGCCGTTACTTTCCGTTCCGGCCGACAGTGTCGCACCAGAAGGAACGCCTGAAATCTGAACCGTCGAAGACAGGGTTTCCGAGCCGTCCTGATCCTGCAGGCCGACTGAAATATTGAGCGGCACCACTGTATCGGCAACTTCTGTGTCACCGATCAACGTATCGTCGCCCGCACCGCCATCAAGGGTATCGTTACCCGTACCACCGTAAACGGTATCGTCTCCATCGCCGCCAGCGCTATCGTCGCCGTTATCTTGGCCCATCGTCCAAGTCACATTGGCGTTGAAGTCGTCGAAGTCGTAATCGGAACTGCTCGGAGCCAAGTCTTCCCAGTTCTGATCGCCAGCAGTCGCTGTATCCTGCTCGTGATCCGTGCCGTCCGCATTCAGAGATTCGTTACTGAAGTAAGGATGACCCGCCGCAGCGTCCAACTGGACACCCTCGACATAGACCTGCCAATTTCCGTTTCCATCCTGTTGGAAAGTCACGTCCTGACCATCGGTAAGGCCGCTATTTTGGTTGTCGCCATCAGGAAGAATGAAGAACCCGATAGACGCCTGGTCGACACCGGTAATGGTCGCCGTATCGCCGATATTATCATGGACATCGGCCCAGATAATTTCACCACTTACCGGATTGCCGTCACCATCCATGACGTAGTAGCCATAAGAGTTATGGTACCCGGCATTGCTGCTAACGGCCGAAACCGTGAAGGAGTCGTTGCCACCTGTGTCGCTGCTGTCGCTTCCCCACAGCCCATCGAAGGCATCATTGAAGCTGTAGGTGTTTGAGCCCGCAACATTAGTGGTTGGCAGATCATCCCGCGTGTAGGAGTCGTCCAGAATAACCAATTCACCCTCACCCGGCCCCATGCCGGAGAAGTTATTCCCGGCCTTAATCGTAGCCGCAACCATCTCCTGACCCGGATAGTTCTGATTGATGAAGTTTTCCAGCGGCAGATCGTCGGGATCGCTGTAGCTGCTATCGGCAGAATCAAAACCTTCGACCCGAACCTTGGTGATGTTGCCGCTACCGTCGTCCAGATAAAGGACAATGTTCGACAGATCGTGGTCGTAGGACGGGAACAGGTCGGCGCTTTCGCTACCGCCATCCTCATCAACAGTTAAGACATCATCACCTGCGCCACCGCCAAGAATGTCATCATCGGAGGTGCCGACAAGCGTATCATCGCCATCAGTACCGGTCACCGGCTGATCCTCGACCGCCCGGTCCATAGTCACGTCGCTGGTCACAATAACCGGAGCGTCCGCCACAGGATCGACATCGAAGGTAATCGTCGCCATATCCGTTCCGCCCTCGCCATCATTCACCTGATAGGTGAAGGAATCGGGACCGCTGTAATGCAGGTCAGGCGTATAGGTATAGCTGCCGTCCGAATTGAGCTGTAGCTGACCGTGATCGGGCCCATCGACCATTGAGAAGGTCAGGCTATCGCTATCGATATCCGTGGCCGTCAAGGTGTCGCTAAACGGCGTATCTTCAACCGCCGAGACTTCCTCGGCCAAGGCCACAGGATCAAAATTATGCGTCACCGTCAGGGTTTCTTGCGATGACGCCTGATCATTATTCATCTCTTCGGTAGCCGTCGAGGTCACAGTGACATCGAAGTCCGCCGTCCCATCAGGTACCGTGAGTTGAAGTCCATTCAGATCTGCGCTGGTTAAAGTCCATGTTCCATCAAGATTCTGGGTCCCCGCGGAAAGGGTCGCACCATTCGGTAGGTTGGAAACCGTAATGGATAGTGCTTCAGACGTATCCTCATCTACCAGATTTGTCTCAATGTTAAAGTCGTAAGTAGTCGATCCGCCGTCCGCACTTGACCACTCAACTTGGAAATTGGCGTCATTAGCATCTTCATCTCCACCGCCAGGGAGATCTTCCCAATTCTGATTGCCTACAGTACCCGAATCGCTTTCATGATCGTAGTTGTCATGATTTAGGCTCGGATCACTAAAGTAAACATTGCCACCAGTGCCAACCAGCACATCACCGTCGGCATTTAAAACCTGCCAATTGCCATTGTTGTCTTGCTGGAAGGTAACATTGGCATGGTCCGTGAGGCCCGTGTTTTGCGTACCGCCATCTGGAATAATGAAGAAGCCGATTTCACCTTCTTCATATCCTTCTATGGTCTCGGTTTCACCAATGGTTTCCTTTACGTCAGCCCAGATCACTTGACCGGCAACCGGATTGCCGTCGGCATCCATCGTATAGTAACCGTAGCTATTCTCATAGCTGGCCGAAATATTACCAACATTCTGAATCGTTACACTCGGCGTAACTTCATTATGCGAACTATTACCAAGTGAAATGGTCAATGGCGGCTGATCGGCAACAGCTTCGACATGTACATCGGCAGTACCGGTCACAGTTGCCTGACCGTCGGAAGCAGTGTAGTTGAATGAAGTATCTCCACTCCAATGCATACTTGGCGTAAAGGTGAACTCTCCACTACCGTTATCAAAGGTTAATGTACCGCCATTGATTTCAACGCCGTCGACCGGAATTAAGCTGATATCCACGCCCTCAATTTGAGTCAAACTCAAAGCGTCGCTATCTACATCCGTATCGTTTCCAATCAGATCCTCTGCGGTAAAGGTAAAGGGCGTATCTTCAACACCGTCGAAATTATCGACCAGCGCAACAGGATCGTCGTTCGCAGGATCAACCGTCAGGTCGACCGTCGCCGTCGAGG
>CBDUMN010000058.1:0-20860 GCA_965368335.1 uncultured Rhodospirillales bacterium | reverse complement strand
CTATAATTGACCAACTGGGTGTCAATCACCGTGACGCCCGCCTTTCTCAGCTTCCGACGGTCCGACAGGCTAAACGCCTCGCCATTTTGGCTATCGATCAAAACAAAGTTCAGCAACTTCTCGACCGGACAGTCTTCCCCCGCATCCTTTTTAAGATAATCAATCAGTGTGAAAACCGATTGAGCGGCCGATAGACCAAGGCGTTCAGGATCGTTTCCCAGGCCCGGGAAATACACCTTCGGGCAGGGATTGGCGGCGATAGAGCGCCCTACGCCCTCAGGCAGTAAGTTGGCGACAAGGCTCGAATAGAAGCTTCCGGGCGGATAACAAATCAGCTCGGCTTCCTTAATTGTTCGGCGGACTTTTTTTGAAACCGACACCCGCGCCATAGAAGTGTCATCCGGCCCTTTGATAAGCACCAACTCTTTAACCGGCTCTTTGAGTGGCGTTGTTTCCTTGCCGGTAAACCGGTGCTGCCCGGCCACCGTCTCACCGTTTTTAAGATGCACCGCCAGATGCATACAGTCTTCGACCACCGGATTGACCTTGCCCAGCGCATTGACCAGCTTGGCGAACATAAAGATCACCGGCTCCAGCCGCCGCCCATTATTGAGATATCCCCCCGCCAGGATCAGGTTGCCGATGCTGGCTCCCCGTAAGTCCATTTTTTCGGGCATGGCTTTGATGACGGTTTGAAGATGCTGGCGGATAATCCGGCGCATGGGATTTTTGATGGCGGCAACGCGCGGGTCCTCACCCATCGCTTTTAGTTGAGCGTTGAGATCTTTGTGTTTTCCGGACTTGGGCAGCCGGTAGGCGAAAAGCCGGATAATCTCCGGGTGTCCGCCAATCGTTTCATCGGCGAGAGCCATCAGCCTGGAACGTAGGTCGCCGATGGCGGGCATATGGAATACCTCGCGCAGCACTGCCGAACTGCCACCGCTGTCGAACGGCGTTATCAAGTGGGTCGAGTTATGGGTGAATTTCTTAAGTTCGCGGCTCACCTCATTGAGCGCCGTACCGCCGGAAAAAAACAAAATACCGGGCCCCAGATCGGGGGCCCGCTCACAACGGCTGATCCTTTTTAAATCGGGAATTTGGATCGGGCGGGTAACGGTGGCTTTTTTCATTGTCCCTGCAAGCGAAAGCGGCAATCGTGTTAGACTTAAGTATGGACCCTAGGTGAAGCGGACGTCTATCCGCTTTTTGTGAAACGTTATAAGGCTTTTCATGGAACTGATCCCCGGCATCCGCATTGCCGTTCGCGCCTTGATCGTTGAAAACGGCGCCGTTCTGGTTCAGCGCAAGTCCTACGAAGACGGCCGAGAGCGTCATTGCCTCCCCGGTGGCGCACCGGAACTGGGAGAAACCGTAACCGAGGGCTTAATGAGGGAATGCCAGGAGGAAATCGGCTGCAAAGTCGAGGTGGTCAATCTGGCCTACGTCGCCGACTACTTCAAACCCCGCGAGACCGACCCACCAACCCACCGCCAGCAGGTGGAGATGTTGTTTCACTGCCGCCTGCCAAAGGGTTACACACCACAGAACGGCCCGCATCCGGACAAACACCAGACAGACGTTCTCTGGCTGCCTGTTCCAGAATTGAGTCAAAAAAGTTTCACTCCTTCGGGCTTGAGAAGCGTCATCGGGCAAAATATACCGGACCAACCCGTCTATCTTGGATTAATCGAATAGCATGCGCCTCCCCAGAGCCATCAGGGACAATCTGCACTTTCTTCTGGCCGAAACCGGTTCACAGGTCGCCAACCTGCAAGTCCTGCTCGAAACCGCCTCCAGCACGGTGGCGCAACGTATTCTGGATCGCCGGGGATATACCTACAATCTCAAAATGCGTATCCACGACGGCTGCTCGGCAACGCTGCGCCGGGCCAAAAAAGACGACGTAGACGTCCACTCCTTACGCGCCGCCGAGGCCATCGCCTCATCCCTTGAGCGGCTGACTAACATTTGCCAGGACTGCGTCGGCCTGATGGGCAATCTAAACCGCAAAGACGCACTCAAGAAAACACCCAGCGCAAACCTTTTAAAAGAGATTTCCCGCGGCCTCTCACTCGTCGAAAAAGCCGTCGAAGACGACGATACGCAGCTCGCCTTAAAAATCGGCAATATCGAGCGCAAACTCGACCGCTCCTATGAGCGACTGTTTAAAAAACACCTCAAAGAACTGAGCCGCAAAAAACGACCTGAGGACACCGTCACCTCCCTCTTCGTCGCCCACCGCATCGAGGAAATGGGCGACGTGCTGCTCGACATCAGCGAATCTCTGATGTCGGCCAAGTTGGGGCAGCCGATGAATATCGACCGCTTCCGATCTCTCGAAACCGCACTTTCCGACCTGGGCCTCATCGACGCCACCATCGAACCCATCGCCGAAACAAAATCGGGCAGCGGCATCTCGGGCATCGCCCCATCGGGTAATGGAGCGGACGGCTATGCCGCGATCTTCAAGGATGGGCAAAAACACAAGCTTGCCGAAGAGCGGGAATCGGTCGAAAGCTGGCATGAGATTTTTCCAGGCCTTGCTCCGCAAATTCTCTCTTACAAAAAGAAGGGCAAAAACGCTTCGCTGCTAATCGAACACCTGCCCGGCCTGACCTTCGAGCAAGTATTGTTGACGGAATCCGACGAAGCCCTCGCCCAAACCACCAAACGTCTAATCAAAACCCTCAAAGCCGTCTGGAACGAAACAAAACGCAAGAAAATTGGCAAGGCCGACCACATGGGGCAGTTGCGTAAGCGCCTGCCCAGTGTCTACGAGGTTCACCCTGAATTTGGCATGGACGGAACGGTCATTTGCGGCGCCAAGACTCGTTCGATCACCAAACTAATGGACGACGCCCAAGCCATCGAAGAAAAGCTCCCTCCGCCTTTTTCGGTTTATATCCACGGCGACTTCAATCTCGACAACATCATCTTCGACGCCGACACGAAGAAGATTCGGTTCATCGACCTACACCGTTCCTGCTACCTCGACTACGTTCAGGATGTAGCGGTTTTCATGGTGTCAAACTACCGGCTACAGGTCCTCAACAAACGGACCCGGCAACGCATTCAGGAAACGGCCGTCCAGTTTCATGACTTCGCAACCGAGTTCGCAGCAAGAAACAACGATAAGACCTTCGAAGCGCGACTCGCCCTTGGCCTCGCCCGATCATTCATTTCCTCGACCCGTTTCATCCTCGACCGCTCACTCGCCAGAGATATGTTTCTGCGCGGACGCTACATTCTCGAACGCGTAAGCGAGGTCGACAAGAAAAACGCCTCATCTTTTCGCCTGCCCATCAAGGAGTTGTTTTCATGAGCGGCGGCCCACGCATCGCAGTGATCGGCATCCCCGGCAAGTGGTCGACGGAAGTATTGGCCGACGCCCTCGAAGCCAAAACCGGTTTCCGGCTGGTGCTCGATATGGCCGCCGTATCGGCCGATTTTGAAACAAACACCCTGACGGGCGGCGGTCACGATCTCTGCCAACTGGACGGCATCATCGTCAAGAAGATCAGCCAGATTTACAGCCCCAACGCGCTAGACCGTTTGGAGTTGCTGCGCATCGCCGAAGCACGCGGGGTACGGGTCTTTTCACCCGCTGAAACCATGCTGCGCATGATCGACCGTCTGGCTTGCACCACGACGCTTCGCAAAGGCGGCATCCCCATGCCCCCGACAGTAGCGACGGAAAATACTCAGGAGGCGTTGATGGCCGTCAAGCAGTTTGGCGCGGCGGTTTTCAAGCCGCTTTATTCGACCAAAGCCCGTGGCATGTGCATCATCGAGACCGGTCGACCAGACTCGTTTATTCAGGCCGATATCGACGCCTTCAAGGCGGAAAACCCAATGATGTATATCCAGAAAAAGCTCAACCTGCCGGGCCGCGACTTCGGCATGGTGTTTCTTGGCGGGCAATACCTGGGGTCTTATGCGCGGGTCGCCCAGAGCGAAACCTGGAACACCACCATCAACAGCGGCGGCAAATATGCACCCCACGATCCGCCACAGAGCACCATCGATTTGGCGGCTAAGGCCGAACGGCTTTTCGGCATGGACTTCACCACCGTCGATGTGGCCGATACCGCCGACGGGCCCATTGTTTTCGAGGTCTCGGCCTTCGGCGGATTTCAAGGGGCGAAAGACGGCATCGGCATCGACGCCGCCGCACTCTACGCCGACCACGCCATCAAGGAGGTTTCGTCATGAACGCCGCAGAAGCCGCCAAACAACTGACCGACGGTTACGACCTTTCTTCTAATGTCCTGACCCTTCAGCTTGGTGAGTTCATCCTAACCCTGCGCTCCAATTCTGATGCTCTGGTCGACCGGCTCAAAATCTATTTCGCCCATGCTTTGGGGTCGGGTTCGGCCCATTGCGAAGTCATCGCCATTGAAAGCCACACACCGGACCTGGGCGTCGATTTCATCGACTGGAAACGGGAACCGGGAAAGACTGGACGCAAGGATGCCTATGTCGATCTGGCAGACGGTCGGCTGGTCTTGAAGGTACGCACCGGCATGACCTTCTTGCAAAGCGATGCCCATTGCATTGCCGTGGGCCCCTGCCTGGAAAACGACAACCAGGTGATCAATTTCATCAACGCTCAATATATGAACTGGCTACAGCAGAACGGCGCGCTGATTTGCCATGCTTCCGGCTTGGTGATGAACGGTCGTTGTCTCGGCATGGCCGGTTTTTCAGGGGGCGGAAAATCGACGCTCATGCTCAAGATGCTCGAAGACGACCGCTTCGGCTACCTGACCAACGATCGCTTATTCCTCAATGAAACACCTTGGGGAAAAGTCCAGGCGACCGGCATCCCCAAGCTGCCGCGGATCAATCCGGGCACCATCGTTCATAACGACCGTTTACGGCCAATGTTGTCGGACAAACGGATCGCTGAACTCCTCGCAATGCCGAAAGAAGACCTGTGGCATCTGGAGGAAAAATACGACGTCGACGTAGAAGAGGTTTACGGCAAAGGGAAAATCATTCCCACAGCGCCCCTCGCAGCCTTCCTCGTTTTGAAGTGGCGACGCGATGGGAGCGCCCCTTGCAAGGTCGAACCGGTCAATCTGACTGAACGACCTGAGTTGTTAAAAGCCATCATGAAATCTCCGGGTCCCTTTTACCAATATGCCGACGGGCGGTTTTTGAAAGACGACGAACCGCTCGACCCCGCTCCTTATTTGAAAACTCTTAGCGAAACCCTCATTGTTGAAGCAACGGGCAAGGTCGATTTCGATGCCGCCGCCCACCAATGCCTCGATGTCATGGAGGGGGCGCAATGACCCATGACTTGTTAATCCTTCGGCACGGCTACGCCCAAAACTCGAGCGAAAAGGGCGACTTCGGTCGCGAGTTGAAAGACAAGGGCAAACGCAACGCCCAACGCATGGGCGTCTGGCTGGCCCGCAACCAACTGATCCCCGATTTGACTATCGCTTCACCAGCGGTCCGGGCCAAACGCACGGCAGAAAAAGCCTGCAAGACAGCCGGACTCCGGGGGGATTCCATCCAGTTCGAGAAAAGCATCTACAACGCCTCAACGGCGACGCTGCTGGATATCGTTCGCACCCTGCCCGAAGACGCCGAACGGGTTCTGCTGGTCGGCCACAATCCCGGCTTTGAAAGCCTGGCGATGACATTGGCAAAAAAACCCAACTATTTCGGCATGAGCCCCGGCACTCTGGTGCGCCTCAAGCTTAAAGGCCCTTGGCGAAAGGCCGACAAAAAATGCGCCGACCTGATTGAAATCGTCAGGCCCGAAGAACTGCCCGAAGGCTTTCCATTTCCCGAACTCGACGGGCCGGAACTGCGCAGCCGTCCCGCCTACTACTACAAGCAATCCTCGGTCGTGCCCTTTCGCCGCAAAGAGGGCGCGCTCGAAGTGCTGATCATCTCTTCAAGTAAGCGCAGGCATTGGGTGGTGCCCAAAGGCATCCACGATCCGGGCTTGACCGCAGAGGAATCGGCGGCCAAGGAAGCCTTCGAGGAAGCCGGTATCGAAGGCCGCGTCCTGAAAGGTCCCATGGGCTCTTACAGTTATCCGAAATGGGATGCCGCCTGCGATGTCTCGGTCTACCCCATGGAGGTGGAGAAGGTTCTGCCCGAAGAAGAATGGGAGGAAAGCCACCGGGGGCGCCGCTGGGTTTCCATCGAAGAGGCTTCTGATGCGGTGAAGAACCCGGATGTCGGTCAGATGATCGCCAAACTGCCGGCCCACCTGGAGGACATTGCCGAATGACCGGGCGGATCGCCATTCTCTTAAGACACGGAGACTACCACCAGCGACCCGGCGCACCGAGCGCCCATCAGCCCTTTGGCCTCACCGACGAAGGGGGCAAGCAAGCCGAAGCCGTTGGTCCTGCCGTAGTGAAAATGGCCGAGGAAAACGGCTGGCGACTGCATCCGGTGATTCATTGCTCCAATCTTCTGCGCGGCTGGCAAACCGCCGAAATCATCCGCCGCACCACTCCGGAGTTTAGCGGAACCGAAGGGTATGACGCCCTGGCCGAACGAGGCCTTGGGAGCGCTGCCAATTTAACGGTGGCGGAAATCGAAGCGGCATTGGCTGCAGACCCGCGCTACGATGCCCCACCGCCCGACTGGAAAAGCAACAGCCATTACCGCCTCCCTCTGCAAGGCGCGGAATCGCTGATGGATGCCGGTGAGCGCGTCGCCCGGCATCTGGATGAAAGCTTGGCAAGCTTAGAGGAACCGGGCACAGCCATAGTGTTCGTCGGCCATGGCGCAGCCTTTCGTCACGCCTCCCACCACCTGGGCGTCCTCGCCTTTGACGACATTGCGAAGCTTAGCATGCACCACGCCACACCAGTCGCTCTCGAAACCGTGGGGGATGGTCCCTGGCGACAAGCAGCCGGTGAGTGGAAGGTCCGGCAAGTGGGCGAGGAGGCGCGGGACTAGCCATGAAGAAACACAGCATGCCCACTTTCTCACCGCTATATAAGGGAAAAAGCTGGATCAAGGTCCGCCTCCCCCGCGAGGCTCGCGACTGGACCCATGGAGGCCCTAAATCCATTGCCCGCGACGGCGACGGCCATGACGTTCTGGTTAGCGCCCTAAGCCGTTTGAATGAGTACAAAGCCTGGGAATGGCCCAAGCAGCGACACTACTTCCTTTCAGACCTTCATGGCGACCCGGAGGCTTTCGCCGCCTCGCTTGTCGCCTCGGGCGGGGTCAAGAAAACGGGGCCGGGACCACGCGATTTCGCATTGACGAAGACGGGCCGGGAGGCGCGTTTCATCATTGGCGGCGACTGCTTCGATAAAGGGACCAGCAGCCTGGGACTTCTACGCTCGATCCAGCATCTACGCGAGCAAGGAGCAAAGTTGCGCCTTTTAGCAGGGAACCACGATGTACGGGTGCTGCTCGGCATGGTCGTCGTCGGCCGCCAAAAGGACCCGCAGAACGAACACTTCTTCATTCGCACCGGCCAGAAGATCATCCCGCTGTTAAAAGAGATTTGGGATGAATACCTCAAAAACGGCGACAAGCTGAAAGGCATCCCCGGTAAACGAGAGTGCCGCCGCAGGCTCTATCCCAGGAAGGGCTGGTACGAGCGGTTTCCTAAAATTGCCGAAGGAACGGTCAAACCGACCCAGGTGCGCCGTGAACTTTCCCGTATTCGCAGAAAACAGGAGCGCTTCGAAAAACTATGCGCCGAACAGGGGCTTAGTCTGCGCCACGTCTATGCAGCGGTCGAAAAATGGAAAGAGCTTTTCCTCACGCCGAAAGGGGAGTTTTCCTGGTTCTATAAGCGCCTGCGTATTGGGTACCGGGCCGGATCGTTTCTTTTCGTCCATGCGGGCCTTGATGATGTGATCGCCAAGCAACTGAAGCTCGGCGGCGTCAAAACGCTCAACCAGGATTTCCGTAAGGCCCTGCGCGGCCCCCCCTTCGATTTCTATTATGGATCCTTATGCAACACCATCCGCACCAAGTATCGCGCCGTTGATCGGCCATTCACCGAAAAGGGCGCGCGGCAGGTTCGTCGCGCCGGCATCAGCGCGGTCATCCACGGCCATCGTAATTTGCATCACGGTCAACGTCTTGCAGGACGAAGGACACTCTTGAGCTTCGAGTGCGACGCTAGCCTTGATAGCCAAACCCGTAAAAAGGAAAAGGTGCGCGGCCATGGTGCGGCCGTAACGATCATCGAACCCAAGGGCCATATTCTGGGGATTTCCAGCGACTACCCTTACATCAAGGTCTTTGAGCCCAACTTGACATTGGCCGAACTTAAGAAGGGCCGGAAAAAATCGAGGCAATCCGCATGAAACAGAATTCAAGTTTCCGCCACGAGTCCCTCCAGGACCGCGAAACCATCCAGACCCTGCTCGAAGCGCTAACCGAGGGGATCGGTAAAGGCAAGATCACCCTGGAAGACGCCGACGGAACCCTGACCCTCCAGCCTTCCGGCCTTTTGAGGCTCAAGATCACAGGAACGGCGAACGAAGACAGAAACCGTCTCGACATCAAGCTGACTTGGCAAGACGAGGCAAAACCGGCGAAAAGCAAACCGCCAAAAATCAAAACCGGAAAAGGTTGAAGAGCTGCCCCCTAAGACCGTCCGACCGGTCCTTTTACATTTTCAGATCGGGCCTGTGGTTGCTTGGGAGGTTTTGGCTGTTGACGACCGGAAATCTTCCCGGCCTTTTCCTGGGGAATTTTAGCCCCGGCATCTCCTAAAACATGGGCCAAGTTCTTCAAGGAGAGGGAACGCCAAAGAAACATCAGTTTCTCTTCTCTTCGCTAAGCATGCCTTGGATATGCTTTGCGCATTTACCGCACTGGGGCTTTTCACCACAGCAGGATTGATGCACCGCATGAACGTCCTTGGCTCCCATTTCCTGGATGGCGGCCTGAACTTCCCGTTCCGTAAATCCATTGCACATACAGACGTACATGAAACGCTTCCTTCGCGTATTTAAAGAACTCCGATAACATCCTTTTATTGATAATGCGAATGATTGTCAATTGCGTAATTTTTGGAAGCTGGTTTTTTATGGTGTATTTGGCTCACCTACCCCAAACACGACAATGCCCGGGAAATCCCAGGCATTGCGGCTATTCCAACAAAGGGTCCTAAAAAGCTTTAACTTGCCTTGGACTGTAGGTAATTCGGCAGCCCCATTTTATCGATCAGCCCCAACTGTTTCTCCAGCCAGTAGGTATGATCCATCTCGGTATCATCCAGAAGTCCCACCAGAACCTGACGCGAGACATAGTCCTGAGCCTTTTCACAAACCGCAATGGCCTTCTTAAGGCGTTGTCCGACATCCAGTTCCATGGCGAGATCGTTCTTCAGCATGGTCGGCACATCCTTGCCGATCGTCAGCGCTTCCCGCTTGCCAACATCCGGTTTGCCTTCGAGAAACAGAATACGCTCAATCAGCTTTTTGGCATGCTCCAATTCTTCTTCCCATTCATGGTGAATGCGTTCATAGAGCTCCCCCAGCCCCCAATCAGAATACATTTCAGAATGGACAAAATACTGATCCGCCGCCGTCAGTTCATAGGCTAGGAGGCTGTTAAGCTCCTTAATAACCTTTGCATTGCCTTTCATTGCGCGCTCCTTAAGCCTGTTTTTGAATGTAATTTTGAAGGCCCATCTTCTCTATGAGACCTTCCTGGGTTTCCAGCCAGTCCAAGTGCTCTTCCTGATCTTCCAAAATATCTTCAAGGATATCACGGGTTACATAGTCCTGCTTTTCTTCACACAGCTCTATGGCTACTCGAAGAATGGGAAGGGCTTCGGTTTCGAACCTGAGGTCACAGGCCACAACCTCGGCAACATTCTCCCCAATCAGAAGCTTGTTGAGATGCTGAAGGTTAGGCAAGCCTTCGAGGAACAAGATGCGTTCGATCACTTTGTCGGCATTCTTCATTTCCTTGATCGAGGCTTTGTAGCCTTTCTCGCCCAGATCATCGAGGCCCCAGTCATTAAGCATCCGAGAGTGGAGGAAATATTGGTTAATGGCCGTCAGCTGGTTGGCCAACACCTTGTTAAGGTGTTGAATAACTTGTCTGTCGCCTTTCATCGGCTTACCCCATCACTACGTGTTGCAAATGCAAATCAGTCATATTTTCTTTTTTTTCAATAACTTAATAGAAAAGATATGGGAGCTTTAATTTGCTGCACAAGGTTTTTCTTCATCAAATCACCCTCCCTTGCAAATCAAAGCCCCGATCAGGATCAGAACCATAAAAAAAGGAGCAGAGAGTCGCCCCTGCTCCTTGATTGGTTTTCGCTTTTTAAAGATGTAGCTACATCTGGATGGACTTGGTTTCCAGAAACTCTTCCAGTCCATACAAACCGAACTCACGGCCATTGCCGGACTGCTTGTAGCCGCCGAACGGAGCAATGGGGTTGAAGGCCCCGCCGTTGACGTCGACCATACCGGTACGGATACGCCGCGCCACCTTGAGCGCCCGCTCTTCATCCGCCGACCAGACACCGCCCGAAAGACCGTAGATCGAATCGTTGGCGATGGCGACGGCTTCATCTTCGTCCTTATAGGTAATGATCGCCAGAACCGGGCCGAAGATTTCTTCCTGGGCGATTTCCGACTTGGGATCGACCTTACCGAAGATGGTGGATTTGACGTAATAGCCGGTTTCAAGCCCCTCAGGCTTTCCTTCGCCGCCCGCGACCACGTCAAGTCCAGCCTCAACACCCTTCTTGATGTAACCCTGGACCCGATCCCATTGCGCTTTGGAGACCAACGGGCCAAGCCGCGCCGTGTCCTCATTGGGATTGGCGACCGTCCAACCGGCGGCGACTTTTGCCGCGATTTCCTTAACCTCGTCGTAGCGGTCTTCCGGCACCAACAGACGAGTATGCGCCGTGCAGGTCTGACCGGAATTGATATAGCAGGCGTTGAACACGCCTTTGACGGCCTTCACCATATCGGCATCGTCGAGCAGGATCGCCGCCGACTTACCGCCCAGTTCCAGCGATACGCGCTTAATATGTTGCGCCGCCAGTTCCGATATCCGCCGACCGGCGACGGTGGACCCGGTAAAGGAAATCATATCCACTTCCGGATGCTTGACCAGCGGCTCGCCCACTTCCTGGCCGTAACCGGTGACAAGATTGAAAACGCCTTTCGGCAAACCAGCCTGCTCGATGACTTCCGCCAGAATAAAGGCGTTCATCGGCGCGACTTCGCTGGGCTTGAGAATGACCGTACAGCCCGCAGCCAGCGCCGGAGCCACCTTGGCGGCGATCTGGTGGAGCGGATAGTTCCAGGGGGTAATGCAGACGGCAACGCCCATGGCTTCATGAACGACCAGCGAATTACCCACCTTCTTTTCAAACTCAAAAGTCGGTAGAAGCTTGGTCATGCCCTTGAACTGGCCAATGGGCGATCCCGCCTGGATCATCGCCGAAAGTTTCAGGGGCATGCCGACTTCGTCAGTGATGGTCTGGGCGATCTCGTCGGCGCGATTTTTGAGGCCTTCGAAAATTTTGTTGAGGTAACCGACCCGCTCTTCAACTGTGGTCGCCGACCAACCGTCAAATGCCTTGCGCGCCGCAGTCACGGCCGCTTCGGCATCCTCGGCGTCACAAGCCGGGATCGTTCCCAACACCTGTTCGGTCGCCGGATTGACGACATCGATCTTCCCTTGGCCATGCGGCTTGACCCACTGACCATCGATAAAAACTGTATCCCGATTCACGGTATGCGTCTCCTCGTTCCTTTTAGTGGGCCCCTGATTTAGGGTCTGTTGACCCTAAGCCCGTTCAAGTTCTTGCAGCCTTCGCCACTCGACCTTCCCCGTAGCGGATTTAGGAAGTTCTTCCATAATTACAACCTCTCGGGGGCATTTATAGGCGGCCATATTTTCATGGCACCAGGCGATGATGCCCTCGGGCGTCACATCTTCCTCAACGCCATGACGCAGGGTCACACAGGCTTTGACAACCTCTCCGGCACGGGTATCCGGTTTACCGATAATCGCCACCTCGGAAAGGGCTGGATGGGCGTGCATGATAGCCTCCACCTCGGCCGGCCAAATCTTGAAGCCAGCAGCATTGATCATCCGTTTGACCCGATCGACAATGAAGAAATAACCCTCTTCATCATAGTAGCCGATATCGCCAGTGCGGAAAAACTCCTTACCCTCAACGGTGACGAAGGCCTCCTTAGTAGCCTGCTCGTTATTCCAGTAGCCTTTGAACACCTGCGGCGCATTCATGATGATTTCGCCATGTTCGTCGGCCCCCAACAGCCGGTCGTCCTCAACGCTCACGATCCGACAATCCACATCGAAAACTGGGATACCCAAGCACTGCTTCTTTGGGCGATCCGTCGGATTGATATGGGTCGCCGCCATGGTTTCCGAGAGACCGTAGCCTTCGATGTATTGCTGGCCGGTCATGTCGGCCAAACGTTGGGCCACGGCTTCGGGCATGGCCGCCCCGCCGCCGCTCACCCGGGCCAGCGAACTGAGGTCGTATTTTTCCAGATCGGGATCGTTGAGCAGGTCGATCACCATGGTCGAAATGGCGACCCAGCGGCTCACGCCATAGCGCTCGATCAGGCGCGCCGCGATGGTCCGATCCCAACGGGTCATGACGACCATGGTCGCCCCGGCGTAAAGAGGACCGTTCAGTGAATTCTGCATGCCGGTAACATGGAACATCGGCAAAGAGATCAGGTTGGTCTCTCCGGCGACCATGAGAATCCAGTTGATCCCACCAAGCGCCGTCGTCATGACGGTGCGATGGGTATGGACGCAGCCCTTAGGCGCGCCCGTCGTGCCCGAGCTATAGGGAAAAACCGCCCAGTCGTCGGGGCCGACACCTGTATCTTCCGACATCTCGCCAGCAGCCAGAACATCGGCCCACAAAACGACGCCCTCGCTCCCGGAAAAATCTTGAACGGGGGCTTTAACCACCTCGGGAAGCGGCAGGTCGAAACTGTTGTCGATATAGTCCGAGTAAGCTGCCGAAACGACAGAGGACAGAGCCCCATTTTCCATCAACGGCAGAAGCTGCGACACCAGCTCTTGCCCGGCCAAGGCAACCCGCGCGCTCGTATCCTTGGCGAGGTGCTCCATCTCCGCAACCCGGTTCATTGGGTTGGCCGGAATGACCACCCCACCGGCTCGCAAAATGGCGTAGAAACCAATGATGAATTGCGGGCTGTTCTGCATGTAGAGCAGCACACGGTCGTTTTTCTTTACGCCGAGGGTTTTCTGTAAATACCCGGCCAGCGCATTCACCTGATCGTCGAGTTGGCGATAGGTCACCTGACCATCGTAATAGATCACCGCCGTTCGGTTGGGATAGCGGTTGGCATTGACCGTCAGGTTATAGTCCACCGTGGTTTCGGGGACCGCCAGATGACGCCGGACGGCCTTGGGCCAGTGCTTCAGGTGTAAATCGAACACGCGATCTCTCCCCTTCCTAAACTTTCATGCCGGGCATGTTGAGCGAGGCCGTATTGCCGCCATCAACGGCCAGCGCCTGCCCGGTGATGAAACTGGCGTCGTCGCTGGCGAGAAAGGCAAAGACGGCGGCGAGTTCTTCGGGCCGTCCGTAGCGCCTCAATTCACAGCGCTCCCCCAGTTTTTCCTCTTTGCCCTTCTCCCGAGCCAAATCGAAGATCGGTTGGGTCATCCCGGTTTCCACTAGCCCCGGACAAATGGCGTTGACCCGGATATTCCATTCCCCCAGATCGCAGGCCGCCGTCTGGGTGAAATTGATCACCGCGGCTTTAGAGGCGCTGTAAGCATTGCCCCCAGCCCCCGAACGAATCCCCGCAACTGAAGCGGCATTGACCACGGCTCCTTTGTTGCGTTTCTGCATGTCGCGGGCGGCATATTTGGTGAAATGAACCGTTCCCAGCAGGTTCACATCGAGAACCTTGCGCCAGGTATCCATATTTTGCTCAGTCGCAATCTCTCGGCCGCAGGCGACACCGGCGATATTGCAAAGCACATCGACCTTGCCGAACCGTCCGATTACCGCCGAAGCACAAGCCTCAACCGCAGCCTCATCGGAAACATCAAGCGGGAAGGACATCGCTTGCGCACTGGCGGGAAGTTGCCTCTCAACTTCTGTCAGCAATTCAGCGTTGCGATCCACAAGGGCAACTCGCGCACCCTCTTCAGCCAACCGCATAGCGGTTGCCCGCCCAATCCCACTGGCCGCTCCGGTAATGAGAGCCACTTGTTCGTTAAAGCGCATGGATAAAAGTCCTCCTTGCGCAATTATTGCATTGCGGAATATTATTTCGCAATCATCTTTTTGGTTGGTTCAATGTTTCTTCCCCCTTACTCTCCGGCGGCACAATGAACGACTCACCCAAACAAGCGCCACCAACCGTATTGGCGGCCCAGAGCGCCATAGCCGAAATGACCGAGCGTCATGGGAGCAACTACCGATGGCTGGCGACAATCACGGCCATGACGGGCACTCTCACCACCCTGATGGCGGCGACCATCCTCAACATCGTCGTTCCCCAGGTTATGGAAACCTTCGCCATTCCCCAGTCCTCGGCCCAGTGGATGCTGACGGGCTTTTTGACGGCTATGACCACGGCCATGCTGGCGGCAGCCTGGGCCATGCAGACCTTCGGTCTACGCAAGGCTTACCGCATCGGTATGGGCTTGTTTATCTTCGGCTCGGCAATCGGCGCGACGGCGCAAAATTTCCCCTGGCTGGTTCTCGGCCCTATTTTTCAGGGGCTTGCCGCCGGGCTGATCGTGCCCATGGCGATGATTGTTCTATACGAGGTTTTCCCGGCTGAAAAACGCGGCAAGGGCATGGGGCTTTACGGGTTGGGGGCCGTCCTTGGACCGTCCCTCGCCCCGGTCATCGGCGGGTTCGTCGTCGACTGGCTTTCATGGTGGGGCGTTTTCGTTGTCGTCCTGCCGCCAGCCGTTGTCGGCTTGGCAATGAGCCGGTATCTACGCGGCCCGTTGAATGACAAGCCCGAACGACTCGACTTTATCGGCCTTGGCCTCTTGGCTTCAGGCCTACTGATTTTTCTATGGGTCACATCGCGCGCCAACCTGGTTGGGTGGCACCATTGGGAAGTCTGGACCGGTCTCGCCGGGGTTTGCGCCCTGGTCTGCGGTTTTCTGCTTCGCCTCAAAACCGCCCAAGCCCCTATTCTCGCCCCCGCTGTTTTTTCATCGCGCCTTTTTACCGCCGGGTTCGTTCTTTCCGCCGCAGTGGGGGCCGCCTTGTTCGGCACGCTTTATCTGGTCCCGCTGTTTCTTCAACTGGTTCCGGAAATGGGCCCGAGAACCGCTGGCCTCAGCCTACTGCCCGCCGGTCTTTCGATGGCGCTTACTTTCCCTCTCGCCGGATATCTCAACGACCGTTTCAATCCGCGAAACATCGTCTTGGCGGGGCTGGCCTTGATCCTCGTCCCCCTCGCCCTGTTTTCTTTTTCGCTCGAAGCGCATTTGGCGGAAGTGATGATAACACTGGCCGTCAGCCGAATTGGTCTTGCCCTGGTCATGCCGTCTTTGACCGCCGGATCGCTACGGGCATTGCCGCCTGCGCTGATTTTTCAAGGGGCGGGGGCGATCAACTTCGCCCGGCAATTGGGCGGCGCATTGGGTGTGGCGGGAACATCGCTGCTGGTCGAAACCGCACCGACGGCAGCAAGCGGCTATCAACGCGGTTTTCTCGGTCTTTTTGTTTTGGTCGGCCTTGCCGCTATCACGCTCATCACGCTCGGCAAGACCGACCAATCCACATTAGGTTAGGCTGACGATCACCTTACCGGTCGCGGTGCGCCCGGTCAGCGCCTTGAAAGCCTCAGGCGCTTTTTCGAACGGCACGATTTTCGAAATATGGGGGTTCAAGGCCCCTTGCTCGAACCACTGCATCAATTCCTTTTGGGATTCGTCGATCACCGGCCGGTTGTGCTCGCGGTAAGCGCCCCAGAAAATGCCGGTAACGCTGATCGACTTGAGCAGCAGGCGGTTGGCCGGAATTTGCGGAATGGTTCCGCTGGCGAAACCGACAACGACGATCCGACCTTCCCAGTTGACGCAACGCAGCGCCGCATCGAAGGCTTCACCGCCAACAGCATCGTAGACCACATCCGCGCCCCCCAGGGCCTTGACCTGATCTTTCAGATCGCCTTTAGCATAGTTGATCAGATGATCGGCTCCATGCTCCTTGGTTACAGCGAGCTTTTCATCGGTCGAGGCGCAGGCGATCACCTCGGCGCCCATTTTCTTACCGATCTCAACGGCAGTCAGTCCGACACCGCCAGATGCGCCCAGAACCAAAAGTTTCTCGCCTTTTTGCAAATTCGCCCGCCGGGTCAGCGCCACATGGCTCGTGCCGTAGGCAACCGGAAAACCGGCGGCCTGCTCCCAACTCATTGACTCTGCAATAGGGAAAACATTGGCGGCCGGAAGCACGGCTTCTTCGGCCAAAGCGCCGAGCCCCAGCCCCATCACGCGATCTCCAACCGCTAAGCCTTCGACACCTTCACCGACTTCAATGATTTCACCGGAGACTTCAGAGCCCGGCACGAAGGGACGGTCGGGACGGACCTGATACTTGCCTTCGATCATCAGGGTATCGGCAAAATTCATCCCTACGGCCTTAACCGAAAGACGCACATGCCCTTTGGACAACTCGGGAGACGGAACCTCGCCAAACTCCAGAGAGTCGGCATCGCCCCAGTCTTGGCAGATATATGCTTTCATAATCTTCCTTTACGATAAAATATCAGGGAACCAGCAGCGCCAGGGTCTCGGCCACGCAGGCTGGCCGGGAAGCGCTTTCCAGTTCTACGGAAACACCCATACAAACCCGAATGCCGCGGGGCGTTTCCTCAACTTCCTTGAGCGTCAACTTGGCCCGAATTCGACCACCTGCCGGAACCGGATTGGTGAACCGCAAGCGGTCGAGCCCATAGTTCATCTTGGCCGACCATCCTTCGTAACTGACCACCTCGGCAATCATCGAGGGCAGCATGGAAAGCACCAGATAGCCATGAGCAATCGTACCGCCGAGCGGCGACTTGGCCGCCCGCTCCCGATCAATATGAATCCATTGGCGGTCTTCCGTCACTTCAGCGAACTGGTCGATCCGTTCTTGCGAGATGGTTTTCCAGTCGCTGCACCCAAGCTCTTTGCCAATCAAGAGCTTGAGCGCTTCATATCCTTTAATTGCGATCATGGCTGGAGAACGGACCGGCCGACCACTTTACCGTCTCTCAAGGCGTCCAGCGCTTCCTGCACTTCATCGAGAGGACGGACGTTCACCGGAATTTCAGACTGTTTGCCGCTTTGAGCCAAAGCAACGAGTTGTTTCAGTTCTTCAAGCGATCCGACATAGGCGCCTTCCAAGGTAATCGCCTTCAGCGGCAAGATCGGCAAAGAGATCGTCATGGCGCCGCCAAACAGACCAACCATGACCATTTTGCCACCCTTACGCAGCACACCCATGCCAAACTCGGCGGAAGCCTGCGCGCCGACGAAATCGATCACCGTCGCGGCCCCACCGGTGGCTTTCATGAAGGCTTTGCGCGCTTCCTTGTCGGATGGATCGATAACATCGGCCGCTCCGGCTTCCTTGGCGGCGTCCCACTTGCTTTTGTCGATCTCGGCGACCACGGGAGCGACCCCGCAAACATCCTTGGCCAACTGCACCGCAGCCAGGCCGACACCTCCTGCGCCGATGATCAGCAGGGGTGAGTCCTCTGCAACGCCTTCGGCCTTGTTGAGCGCGCTGTAAGCGGTCAGGCCCGAGCAAGCGTAGGTGCAAGCCAACTCTTCGGGAATACCGGTGAAATCGACCAGATAACGCTCGTTGGGTACGACAACATGGTCACTGAAGCCCCCATCGATAGCCGTGCCAAGCGCCAAGGGGCGGCTGCAAAGATGTTCCTTGCCGGCCGCACAGAGTGCGCATTTTCCGCAACCGATCCAGGGATAGACCAGTCGGCGGTCGCCCACCTTGGCATCCTTCACGTCCGGTCCGACGGCAACCACCGTCCCAGCGATTTCATGGCCCAGAGTATGGGGTAAACGCAAGGCTTGGGAGAGGTCCATCTTGTGTCCTCCGCCCAAATCGAAATGTCCTTCCCAGAGGTGCAGGTCGCTGTGGCACACGCCGCAGGAACCGACCTTCACCAACACCTGCGCACCGGTCAGTTCCGGCAGGTCCTGTTCGGTTTCGGTTAGCGGCTTGCCAAACTCGGTAACTTTGAAACTCCGCATGGTCGTCATGAGACTTCTCCTAGTTTCTGACCCGCCCTCGCATAGAGGACCCGGCCGTCATCGCAATTGATCCGTTCAAGGTCACCCTTGAAACATAAATGATTGAGGTGACCCAGCACCTCGCCAACGGTGAAAACGGCGGCATCGGCCCGCAATGTCTTCCCCGAGAATAAAGGCAATAATTCGGTCGCCAGACGGCTGTCTTCGCCGCAGGCTTCGGCCACCGCAGCCGAGCGCGAAACATGATATTGCCGCAGTTGAGCCAACCGCCGATGAAGGCCGGTAAAGACGGCTCCATGGGAAGGCATGATAAACCCTCCATCGGCAATCTTGCCAAGCCGATCGAGTGAGGCCAGATAGTCGGTCACGACATCCTTGTCTTGCGAGAATCGGGGCACGCTCACATTGCCCTGAATTCCCGGCATAATCTGATCGCCGGAAATCAAAAGATTGTCGGTTTCGGCATAGAGGCAAGCATGAGAAACCGTATGCCCGCCGCAGCTCACGACCCGCCAGGAGCGTCCCCCCATGGAAAGATTTTCACCGTCGGCCAACAGCTCTACGGAATCGGGCAGTTCGGGCACGCCAGTCCTATAGGTATTGCCTCGCCCCGCCAAATATTTCCCCCAGTCTTTGTCCAGACCATGCCGCAGGCAAAAGCCCCGGACAAAATCGGCAAACTCACGATCTTGCTTGCCGTGCAAAGCTTGGGTAAGCGTCCACTCCCCTTCGGTCATGAGAACCGGCGCACCGGTTTTTTCAGCGAGCCATCGAGCCAGAGAAATGTGGTCCCGGTGATGGTGGGTAACAATGACCCGACGCACCTTGCGGTCTTTTACGATTTCCTCAAAAACTTTTTCCCAGACGGCTTTTGTCTCTTCGTTGTCGAGGCCGGTATCGATAATGTCGAAACCTTGATCGTCTTCAAGCAGCCAGACATTAATGTGTCCCGGAGGAAAGGTCATAGGAAGGCAAATCCACCACAGACCGGGCGCCACCTGCCGAACCGTTCCGGCGGTGGTGCGTCTACCAAATGGGTATGCGATGGGCTGCCCGACTTCCAAACCTACTCTCCTTCCCGCGCCTCGATCAGGCTCCAGGCGGTTTGCGCATACATCACGGCGCGCTCACCCATGGCGAGGCCGTTGGCCGAACTGGCGTTGCCTTGGATCGCCCGGGCGTAAACACCTTGAAGGATAGACGCCAGGCGGAACAAAGAAAAAGCCAGATAGAAGGTCCAGTTCTCGATCCTCTCCCGGCCTGTTCGCTCACAATAGGACGCAAGAAAAGCTTCCTCGGTCGGGATGCCCAAGGCTTCAAGATCGAGACCTTTTAGCCCCCGCGTTCCCTCTTGCACCGCCGTGAGATGGTAGGGCAAGCAGCAATAAGCCAAGTCTCCCAACGGATCGCCAAGGGTCGAAAGTTCCCAGTCGAGAACAGCCAACACATCGGTCCCCTTCGGATCGTAAAGCAGATTGCCGAGGCGGAAGTCCCCATGGGCAATCGTCACCCAGGATTCTTGCGGAATATTAGCCGACAGCCATTCAATCAGCGGCTCCATAACGTCAATAGGGCGGTTTTCCACCGACGCTCGGTATTGCTTACTCCACCGGGCAATCTGCCGCTCCAGGTAATTCTCGGGTCGGCCAAAATCGGATAAACCGGCATTCGCCCAATCGACCGAATGCAAGGCCGCCATGGCCTTGTTCATGGCATTGAAGATGGCGGCCCGGTCATTAGGCATCTGGTCGGGAAGCTGTTGATGGTCGAAAACCCGGCCATCCACATATTCCATGACGTAAAAGGCCGTGCCGACCACATCCGTCTCTTCGCAGAGCGCAAGAGTTCGGGGGACCGGGACTCCGCTTCCGGCAAGAGCCGAGATGATTTTATATTCGCGCTCCACCTGATGGGCCGAGGGTAAAAGCTTCCCCGGCGGCTTCTTACGCAGAACGTATTTTTTGCCACCCGTTTCAAGAAGAAACGTCGGGTTTGACTGCCCCCCCTGGAACTGACGAACTGCAAGGGCCCCGCCAAAGTTCGGCAGGGTAACGGCCAGCCATGCGGCCAGCCGCCCCTCATCGAAGGCATGAGCGGGTAGAACGTCGATCAATACAGCTTCATTGCTGGACATGGAGACCTCCCGGACCCGTTCCGCCTTAGTAGTCTTTCTTCAACTCAAGCTTGGCGATGGATTCCAGATGGACTTCATCAGGACCATCGGCCAAACGCAGAGTTCGGTTCTTGGCGTAAGATCCGGCGAGGAAGAAGTCCTGACAAACGCCCGCGCCGCCATGGACCTGAATGGCGAAATCGAGCATCCGAACGCAGACGTCGGGAGCCGCAACCTTGATGGCGGCAATTTCTTTGCGCGCTTCTTTGTTGCCGACCGTATCCATCATATGAGCCGCCCGCATAACCAGCAGCCGCGCCATATCAATGTCGATACGGAACCGACCCAGCTTTTGGCGAATGCCGCCCTGCTCGGCCAGTGGTTTGCCGAAAGCAACCCGCTCTTTGGCCCGACGGCAGGTAGCCTCGAAGGCCCGCTCGGCGACACCGATAGCCCGCATACAATGGTGAATGCGGCCCGGACCCAAGCGGCCTTGAGCGATTTCGAAGCCCC
>CBDUMN010000057.1:0-22087 GCA_965368335.1 uncultured Rhodospirillales bacterium | reverse complement strand
GGGCGATTGGTCTTGTAGTCGATGACCAGAACTTCCTGCGCTGTAACGACCAGACGGTCGACCTGACCGGCGATCACCGTTCCGTCGATTTCTCCGGCCAGGGGAGCCTCGGCCAGGGCGTCGGGGCGGAAAATTTCGGCGAATCGGGAGTCTTTGAGCACGTTAAGTGTCTCATTGAGCAATTCGGCCTGGGTTTCCGGTGGCAGATCGTGGGCCGGACGGGTCAGCCAGTTTTTGGCTGCCGCCTCACGCAGTTCGGGTGCGAGGTTGGGCAGAGTTTCTAAAAGTCGGTGAATCAAACGGCCCCGCTTGAACCTTGCGCCGTCGTCGGTCCCAAGCGGCGACCGGGCAGGCGGTTCCTCGTCGGGTTTTGACGGGCTCAATGGGCGGACCGGCTGTTCTTCGGGGAGTGGATCGGATTTAGCCCAGGAAGGCAGGGCGTTATCCAGCCCGGTTTCCTGGCTTTGGTGATCGGCGGCTTTCGATTCGATGCTTCCCTCGTTTGCCAGCACCAGGATTTCACTGCTTTCCGTTTCGCCCATTTCGCCAAGGAAAGGATCGTCCAACACTGCGGCGCGGTCCGAAAGGCCGTTTTTGATGTCGTTGTGCCAGCAGTCTTCGGAAGGCTCGCGGCTCATTTGCCAACCGCAGACGATCAGCCGATCTTCGGCCCGGGTCAGTGCAACGTAGAGCAAGCGCCGGTATTCTTTCAGCGCATCGGCCTTGTTGCGTTCGGTGATTTGCTCGGCCGTTTCGTCCCGATAGGCGGCGCGAGGCGGCCAGAGCAGGGTGGATTCGCCTGCGCTCCAAACGGGCCAGAGAAGCGCATCGCTCTGGGTGGGAACCTGCAAGGTGTCGGGTAGAAAGACGATAGGAGCCTGCAGACCCTTGGCCCCGTGAACGGTCATCACCCGGACGGTCTGGCCGCCGTGTTCCAGGTCGCGTTTGATCTCTACTTCCGCCGAGGCCAGCCAATGAAGGAAGCCTTCGAGCGATGGGACGTGCTTCTGCTCGAAGGCCATGGCGAGCTCCATGAATTCGTTCAATGGATCCTCCGCCTCGGGCCCCAAACGGGCGAAAATTTTCCGCTGTCCGCCTTTGGCGCTCAAGACGTGGGAATAAAGCTCAAAAGGCGGCATCCGGTCGGCGAGGGAGAGAAGGTCGGTCAGATACGCGTAGGCTTGGGAATAGGCCGGGGTCGCCCGGGCCTTGTGGGCTAAGGCGTCAAACAGGGTGCCGGGCCGCTCGAAGGCGAGATCGAACAACTGCTCTTCGGTCAGGCCGACAAGCGGGCTTTTCAAGACTGTCGCCAGGGTCAGATCGTCCTCGGGCAATAGCAAGAACCGGCCTAAGGCAATCAGGTCCATGACCGCCAGTTGTTCGCTTAGAACCATGCGGTCCACCCCGGCGACGGGAACCTTGAGGCGCTTTAGCTCGCGTACCAGTTCTTCGACGAAGGCCCCGCGGCGGCGGACCAGCACCATGATGTCTCCCGGTGCAATAGGGCGGTTTTGCGATTCCAGGCGCTCACCCCCGATCAGGCGCTCGATTCGTTTGGCGACCAGTGAGGCGAGGCGTTGACGGGATGAATCCGGGGTCAGCGGCTCGACCGGCGGTTTCCAGGGTTCGCGCTCGGGCTTGCCTCTGGGGATGACCGGCGGCCAAACCTCGACCCGGCCCGGGCCCAAACGCCAGGCATCGTGACGAACATCGAGTCCATCGAGCGCAACGCCCGACGCGGCCGGCTTTTCGTGTGAAAAGATGGCGTCGACGGCGGCCAGCACGGCCTTGGTGGAACGAAAAGAGACGGTCATATTGACCGGCCGCCAAACCTGGCCCGATTCAGGAATTCGTTCGGCGAACAGATCGCGCATATATTCGAAGGCTTGCGGATCGGCGCCCTGAAAGCTGTAAATAGATTGTTTGACGTCGCCCACGGCGAACACCGTTCGGGCTGCTTCCGTCGCTCCGAGCCCGGCGAAAAACTCATCGGCCAGAGCTTCGATGACTTGCCACTGGTCCGGGTTGGTGTCCTGGGCCTCATCAACCAAAATATGCTCAAGCCCGCCATCGAGCTTAAACAGCACCCAGGGGGCAACGCCCGGTGCGCGCAGAAGATCGCGGGTTTTTAAAATCAGGTCGTCATAATCGAGTTGAGCCCGGCTTTCTTTAATTTGCCTATATATGCCAATCAGCGCTTCGGCCAAGACGAGCAAAGCCTCTGTGGCTTCGAGGGTGATCAGGCTGCGCCTGCGCTGAGAAAGAGCGAAAATCCGTTCGGCTTCGGCGAAAAGTGCATCCAACGCCCAGGGGGATTTTTCCAGGTTGGCCTTTGAAATCAACGACCGCTGGGCCTTTATTTTTTCATCTGCCTTGCCGAGACCGGCGAGGAAAACCTTGGCGTAGTCGTCGAGTCCGATTATCCGTTCTTGGCGCGATGCGGCCAGCCATTGTGTGAGGCCCGCCGAAACTTTCTGCTCTGTTGCGTTGCCCGACGTAAAGAGATCGGCGATGCGGCGTAGGGTTTCGCCGTCGAAGGACTCTTCTTCACAGGCCTTGGCAAGGGCGGTTTCCAGCGTTTCGTTCTGGGGGATTTCAAGATGATTGCGTAGTTCAGCGATTATGGCTTCCACCGATCCCGCCCGGTCGAACAGCCTTTGAAGCTTTCCCCGTTGATAGGCCAGTGAGGCCATCAGGTCGCCAAAGGCGGACTCGTGAATGTGGCTGGTGACCACGGCCAGGGCTTTGGCCAGCCGTTCGTCCTGACCGGCGCGGGCCCGCATCAAAACCGTTTCTTCGGCTCCAGCCAGAGCTTCCAGCGCATCCCGGTCGTCCATCACCGAGAAATGAGGAGCGATCCCGGCTTCCAGCGGGAAACGGCCAAGCAAAGACTGGCAGAAGGAATGGATGGTCTGGATATGCATGCCGCCGGGCGTATCGAGCACCTTGGTGAACAGGCGTCGCGCCCGGATCATCTGCTCGGCGCTGGGAGCCGTTCCGGTCAGTTTGGTGAGCGTTTCCTTGAGATCTTGATCGGTCTGGGTGCTCCAGCCGGAAAGCTGCCCGGCGATGCGGTTGGCCATTTCGGCCGCCGCCGCTTTGGTGAAGGTGAGGCAGAGGATACGCTCCGGGTTCAGCCCTGTGAGCAACAGGTTGAGCACCCGATCAGTCAGCACCTTGGTCTTGCCGGTGCCCGCGCTCGCCCCCACCCAGACCGATGCGGCCGGATCGGCGGCGAGGCGTTGAGCTTCTTCGGCGCGCTGGAGAATCGGGTCCGCCATCAGCCGTCCTCCCCGTCCGCCGTGCCCGCCGACCATTCCTTGATCCGCGCCAGGTGTTCGTAGTCGCTGTACTTGGGGGCCATTTCGGGCACGGGGCGCGATTCGTAAGGCGTGTCGGGATCGTCGAACCGGTCGATCAGGCCCTGGATGCCCTTGAGCGCCGTATCGATCACCTCGCGTGGCGCATCGGCGGCATCGCGAATTATCCCCGCCGGGGCCGAGCCCTTGAGCTGCCAGTAGGCCATCTGGGAGGCCGTTCCATTGGCGATGCCATTAAAACCGCCCGCCTCGAGGATGGCTGCTTCGAGGGGGAGTTGCGGGGCAAACCCGGCGGCGACTTCCTTCTTGGTCGGCGGCGCGCCGGTTTTGTAGTCGATGATCAGGTAGCCGCCGTCGGCTAATCGGTCGATCCGGTCGGCCTTGGCCTTGATCTTAAACGGCCCGCCTTTGGCGGACAGAATGGTCTCGCCCCAGATTTCCGTATGGACGGCATCAAGCGTCGGGCGGCGGTTGATTTCGGTATCGATGAACCATTGGGCGATGCGCTCGAAGCGCGGCCACCAGAAGGCCCAGACGCCGGGCTTGGCGAGCAGGGGCGCAAAAGTTTCCCGGCCGAGAGCCAGTAGTTGATCCAGCGCGTCGGCGGGCAGGTCTTTGGGAAATTTTTGGCAGAAGGCGTCGAGCGCATTGTGGATCAGGTTGCCGTAGTCCGCCGCGCCGGGATCGGCATCCAGCGGGTCCAGAGCCTCAAGACCGAGAATTTTTCGTGCATAGAGGGCGTAGGGGTCGCGCATCCAGGTTTCCACCTGGGTCACCGCCAATTCTCGGGGCCGAGCGGCGAGTGGTGGCCGGGGTGCCGGACGGTCGATGGGGCGGGCTGGACCCGTGTCGTCCAGTTTCTCGAGCCAATGCAGCCATTGCCGGTCGCGAGGCACGGCTTCCTTAAACCCTGCGCCGTTTAGCAGGGTGTCGAGCCGCATGAGCCAGCGCGAGGGAACGGTGGGTGCGCCATCGGCCCGCTCTGAACGGGTGATCACCACTCCCGGCCCACAGATGGCCTGGACGAAATCGTGGGCCGTCAGACCGATGCGCCGCTCCGGCGTGGGTAGGCCGAAGGCGGTCATCATGGGACGACTCATCCAAGGGCTGGCCTGGGTTTCGGGCGGCCAGGTTCCTTCATTCAGGCCACCGAGAATGATTAGGTCGGCCGATTGTAAGCGGGCTTCCAGCAGACCCCAGATGGCGAGCCGGGGATGGCCGCCATAGCGGGGGCGAACCACCTGGCCCTCCATCAGGCTTTCCAGCATGTCCGGATAATGTCGTCCGGCTATGGGGGGCAGCCCCTCGAAGGCTTCGAGCAAAGACCCCATGAACTGACCGGCCTGCTCGCCATCCTCGCCGGTCCACAGGCGGTCGGCCCCTTTGTCGGTGTTGCTGGCGGCCAGGGCTTCGGTAAAAGCGATGTGGCGGGAGACGAGATCGCGAGGGACGACTTCTTGTTTGCCGGTTAAGGTTTCAAAATTGGTGGCGGCCTTTTCAAGCCGGGCGGTCAGACCGATTAACCCACTGTCGCCCACGGGCAGGGCGCTTTTAAGGCCTGTCAGTCCAGCCGCCGGGCGGGGGCCGCGCAAAACGCTGATTTCAAGATGGCGCACCAAGCGGCGCAGTTCGGCCGGAGCGTAGCCGAGAGCGGCCTTGGGGTGCTTGAGGGTGGCCAGCAGATCGAGAGGGGTAAAGTGATTGGCCGCCAGATGGGCGGTCAGCCGAAGAAAAGCGCCTGCCGGGCTTTTGGAAAGAGGTTGCCCGGCGGAATCGTCGATTTCGATGTTCCAGCGTTTCAACTCGGTGGCAACCCGGCGGGCGAGGCTGCGGTCCGGGGTGATCAGCGCCGCCGTTCGGCCTTTTTCTTCGAGGGTTTGCCGGGCCATCAGGGCAATCACTCCGGCTTCTTCCTTGGGCGTTGGGCAATCGATGCGTAGCAATCCTTTGAGCGCCGTTTCGTCCAATTGAACCTTGCGCCACTCTTCGCCGGTTTCGGTAGGGCGCATGGTCTCGCTCATCAACCGGGCCCGTTCTATCTGGGTGTCAGAATCCTGTGTTGCGGGCCAGGGACGCACCTCGGCGGGACTGATCTTGATGGTTTCCAAAAGCCGGTTCATACCGAACTGGGGATGGGTCGGGGCCAGGGCGGCGCGGCTTTTTTCATCGAGTGAAATGTCGAAGCCGGGCAAGACCAAAGCGCCGCGCGGCAGTCGCGCCACCGCACCCAGAAGATCGGCGGTCGCCGGGATGGAGCCGGTGGACCCCGCGGCGATCACCGGGGTTTCCGGCGGGGCTTTACGCCAAAGGTTGACCTGGGCGGCGAGCAGACGGTTGCGCCGGTCGGCCGGGTCGATGGCTCCTTCGGCTTCCAGAATGTTGGGCCATTGTTCGACCAGGATCTTGAGGAAATCCAGCGTGATCTGCCAATGATGGGCGTAGGCCTCGGGAACCAGAGTCCCGAGATCGGCCATATCGAGGCGCTCGGTATGGATTTGATCGAGCAGACGGGCCAGCTCGGCGGCCAGTCGCAAGGCTTGATCGGGCGTATGGGCTTCGCCCGGCATGGCGATGATCAGGCGGGCCAGAAGCATCTGGCGGCGCAACGACCCAATGGCGGGCGGGATGGAGAGCGCGGCTTCCGAAACCGGTTCTTCGAAGGCTGAAAGTGCGAGTTCGTCTTCGTCCACGTCGCCCATGGGGGTCATGCGCGGCAGCAGCATGGGTTTTCCGTCGCCGAGCCGCAAGAAAGCCTCGCGCAGGGTCCGGCAGGCGCGTCGGGTGGGTAAAAGGACGGTGACGGCGGAAAGGGCTTCCGGTGTATCGCCGACGGTTTTGATGATTCCACGGGCCAGAACCTCGGCGAAGGGAGCGCCGGGTGCAATGGTATAGACCTTCGGTTCCCTTCCCCCGCTCAAGCTGATCCCCTTCCCTAACGTCTCTGAACGCCAGCGTATCTCTCGCCCATGAAAGCCTCGGCCTGATCCAGGCCATCCGGCGTCCCCACATGGAACCACTCGCCGTCGTGCACCACCGCATAGAGGCGTTCCTGCTCGATCAGGCGGTCGAAGACTTTGTTGAGCGAGAAAGGTCCGTCCGGCGTGTCGTCAAATGCCCTCGGATGGATGATCTGGGTTCCGGTGAACAGGTAGGGGGCGATTTCCCCTTCCGCACGGCGCGCCACCTTGCCGTTCGGGTCGAGGGTGAAGTCACCCTTGCCGGTATAGCCGTAGGCATCGACGGTGAAGGAAACCAGCAAAAGGGCGTCCATCTTGTCGGGGTCCCATTGTTCGGCCAGCCGGTCGAGGGCGATCTCGGGGCCGTTTAACACCATGGCGTCGGAATTCATCACCAAGAAAGGTTCATTCTTGAAATGCGGCAGGGCTTTCTTGACCCCGCCGCCGGTTTCCAACAACTGCTCGGTTTCGTCTGAAATGATGATTTGCGGGGCTTGGCGGTTCTTTTTCAGGTGCCGCTGAACCCGGTCGCCCAAGTAGTGGACGTTGACCACCGCCTCTTCCATGGCGATTTCTTCCATGCGGTCGAGCGCCCGGTCGAGCAAGGTACGGCCCGATACTTCGATCAAGGGCTTGGGCAGGTTGAGCGTGATGGGACGCATGCGTTTGCCGAGCCCGGCGGCCAGAACCATGCCGCGTTTCAATCGAATACCGGGCGGTGCGCCTTTGGGCTTCTTGGGGGCCATCTTACGGTGCTCTCCTCATGTCGCTCGGTATGTTGCGGTCCAGCCAGCCTTTAATCGAGGATAACGCCGGATATTCGCAAGCTCTCTCGAGAAGTCGCCAGACTCTCGGGATGTGTTCAAGATAAACAGGTTTTTTGTCGCGCACCATCAAGCGGGTGAAAATACCGATCACCTTGGCGTGGCGTTGAGCGCCCAATATGGCGTAGGCCGCCTCGAAAGCGTCGCGGTCGAGGTCGGGGAAGGCTGCGAAATACCGCTCTTTCATCGCCGTAATTAAGGCGGGATCGATATCGCGTCGGGCGTCTTCCAGCAGAGAAACCAGATCGTAGGCCGGGTGGCCCGCCAAGGCGTCCTGAAAATCGAGCAGTCCGCAAGCCGCCGTTCCCTCGCGGCCTTCGAGAACCATCAAGTTATCGACATGATAGTCGCGTAAGACCAGGGTGCGCGGCGCTTGGGTGACGAAGGGGAACAGCGCCATCCAGAGATAGTCGTATTCTTCGGCCACCACGTAGGGCGTATCGCGCCCCAGTATGGCGGGCATGAACCAGTCGGTCAGCAGCCGGGCCTCTTCCAGAAGTTTTCCCGCGTCGTAACGGGGCAGGGCCTTGGGCAATACTTTTGCTTGGTCGCACTTGTGCAGCTTGATCAGCAGATCGGTCGCCAGTCCGTAGAGGGTCTCTTCGTCGCCGCCGTTTTCCAAAATTTGGGTAAAGGTTCCATCGCCGAAATCTTCGAGCATCAGAAAACCCTGGGTCGGGTCTTCGGCGAGAATTTTCGGGGCGCTGAAGCCGAGAGTGTCGAGGTGGCGGGCGATGGTGATAAAGGGGGCGACATCTTCCTTGTCGGGCGGCGCATCCATCAGCATGGCGGTCTTGCCACTCGATTCAATGCGGGCATAACGACGGAACGAGGCGTCGCCTTTTAGCGGGTTGATTGTCGCGTCGGACCAACCCGCTTGGTCGAGAAAAGAGGTCGCGAGGTCAGTGCGCACAACCACACCCCCGGGTCAGACGTTCGGCCCAGGAGCCTTCGGCGCTGAGCGTCAGAAGGCGAGCGCCGTCTTTTTCACCATGGCGAATGTCCACATCCAGACGATCACGCGGCAAGAGAGCCTCCATGCGATCAGGCCATTCAATGAGAGAAACGCCTTCGGAAAAAGCGTCTTCAATATCAAGCTCGTAAACCTCGTCCGGGTCTTCGATGCGGTAAAGATCGAAGTGATAAACCGGCGCAACGTCGGATTCGTAAGTCTGAACCAGGGTAAAGGTCGGGCTCGGCACTTCTTCTCCGGCCTCGGTCAGACGGCGGATAAAGGCGCGGGCGAATACCGTCTTGCCCACGCCGAGCGTCCCGCGCAGGGCGATCACGTCGCCCGGCTCGGCCAGCTTGGCGAGTGAGATGGCGAAGGCAACCGTCGCCGCTTCGTCGGCGAGGACCAGTTCCTGAGAAAATTTCTGCGATCCGGGTTCATTCATACCGTCTCTTTTACCCGTCCCGGATGGACGGGGCAACTGCTGTTGAAACCTTGTATCGAAGCGGTTCGATCCCAACCTGTTGGGTGGATGAAACGGTCGTGAGGAAACGCTATGGCGGGCCAAAAAGCGAAGACGGATGTGGCGGTTATCGGTGCGGGGCCGACGGGTCTTTTCGCCGTGTTCGAATGCGGCATGCTCAAGGCGTCCTGTCATGTAATCGATGTGCTCGACATGCCGGGTGGGCAGCTTTCGGCGCTCTATCCCGAAAAACCGATCTACGATATTCCGGGGTTCCCGGAGATTCGCGCCGACGAACTGGTGCAGCGCCTGACCGATCAGGCGTCGCCGTTCAATCCAGTCTATCATTTTGGGCAGCGGGTCGAGACGCTGGACGAGACGCCGGAAGGGAGCTGGCGGTTGGTGACCTCGGCGGGCACCGAGATCACGGCTAAGGCGGTGGTGATCGCTGGCGGCGTCGGGGCGTTTGGACCCAATCGCCCGCCCATTGAAGGGATTGAAGATTTCGAGGGCGAAAGCGTTCACTACATGGTCGCCCGGCGGGACGATTTCGCCGGGAAAAACGTGGTGATCGCAGGCGGTGGCGACTCGGCGGTCGACTGGGTCAATTCCCTGGCCGAGGTGGCGAAGAAAGTGACCGTTTTGCATCGACGCAAGAAGTTCCGCGCCGCGCCGAAAAGCGTTGAGATCATGGAGGGACTGGTGGCCGACGGGGTGGTCGATTTGATGATTCCCTTCCAGCCGGTCGACCTTGAGGGGCGGGGCGGTCGGATCGATGCGGTGATCGCAGTCGATCTGGACGGTAACCGGCAAAGGGTGGAGGCCGACGCCTTTTTGCCCTTTTATGGTCTGTCGATGAACTTAGGCCCCATCGCTCAATGGGGGCTCAATCTGGACCAGAATCGTATTGCCGTTTCGCCCGAGACCATGGCGACTTCGACGCACGGTATTTTCGCCATTGGCGATATCGCCACCTATGAAGGTAAGCTGAAGCTGATTTTGCAGGGGTTTTCCGAAGCGGCCGTGGCGGCGCACGCCATCTATCCTTTGGTTCATCCTGGGGAGGCCCTGCATTTCAATTACTCAACGACAACCGGTGTGCCGGGGGCGGAAAAAACGGCCTAATCCGCTCTAGCTGGGCAGGGGTGGAAGGTCGATGGTGATTGTTTCTTCTTCGTCGATGTCTTCGCCCTTGTTTTGAAGTTCCTGCACCAGCAGGCCCGACAGTTTGAGGCAGGAATCCGAAGTCCAGGTGATCTGTTTGACGGCCGCTTCGTTTTCATCGGCTGCGGCTTCGGGCAAAATCTTGTCGACCAGCAGGGCGGTCACCCCGGCGAGGCCGCGCGCGGCAAGGGGGACGTCTTTGGCCTTGACCGCAATGGGCTTGCCTTCCTTGACCTGATCGGCCATGGCGCGCAGATGGTGAATCATCTCGCCGACGTTCTCGTCCACCGCCGGGGTGCGGTCGGCGACGAACATCAGCATGTTGGCGAAAAAAGCATATTCAATATTCATGTTACCCTCCGGGGAGATAGCAGGTCACGGTGGTGCCCTGGCCCGGTTTCGTTTCAATGCTGACTCTGCCGCCATGCAGCTCGATAAAGCGCCGGACCAGAGTCAGCCCCATCCCGGCGGCAGCATCCGCATCGCCGCTTCCGGTGGTTTTCTCAAATAGATCGGCCTGATCGGACCTGACGAGACGGCTGCCGGAATCGGAAACCGAAATGGCGACCATCTCTTCGACCCGCTTGGCGGTTAGGGCGACCTTGCCCCCCGCACTACCGCCCTTGGTGGCGTTGGAGAGCAGTTGGAAGAGCACCTGCTTGAGGCGTTTTTCATCCGCCACCACCCAGCCGATGTCGGCGGGTCAATCGAAATCCAGATCGAGCTTCTGCTTGCGCGAACGCTCCTTGACCAGCCCGAGGACCCCGGCCAGTAGGGTATGCACATCCACCGTATCGAGCTCAAGAGAAAGCTGACCGGCTTCGATGTTGGCGAGATCCATGATGTCGCTGAACAGAGTCAGGAGAGTCTGTGAACTGTCCTGAATGCCGCGTGCGTATTCGCCCTGGCGTTTGTTGAGCTTGCCGAAGTATTGATCGACCAGAATATCGGCGAACCCGACGATGCTGTTTAGCGGTGTGCGCACTTCGTAGGACAGGTTGGCGATGAATTCCGATTTGAGCTTGTCGGCGGCCTGCATGGCTTCGGCCCGCTCGCGCAGCGCTTTTTCCACTACGGCGCTATCCGATACGTCAAGATAGCTGAGTAACACCGCGCCATCGGGAAGCGGTACGGCGGCATAATCGAGAACGCTGCCGTCGGAGCGGTCGAGGCGGCCCGATTTCGGTTCCCGGTTCATCAGCCAGGTGATCAGCGAGTCCTTGAACAGGTCCCAGTCTTCGTAACCCATATAGAATGGACGGGTTTTTTCGACGAAGTCGGCCAGATGGGGCTGCTCTCCCAAATCGACATCTTTGAGCAACCATATATTGATGAAGGCCGGATTGGACAGCTGAAGCCGCCCGTCCGGCCCAAACACGGCGACGCCTTCGTAAAGATTGTCGAGGGTTTCGCGCTGAACGGCCAGCAGGGTTTTATAAGAGCTTTCCAATTCCAGACGGTCGGTGACGTCCTCATAGGTGAAGATCAGTCCGCCGTTCCGGTGGGGTGAAATGACGGCGCGGAGCGAGGTGTTGTTGGGCAGATGAAGCAGGGCTTCTTCGCGTTCGTCCTGATCTTTGAAGCGTTTCAGCTCTTCTTCCTTGAACGAACGGAAATCGGCGACTTCGGGGAGTAGACGTGCTTCGCGGAGCTGTTCGAGGACATCGCTATAGCTGGGTCCGCTGCCTGCCCAGTCGGTGTCCATGCCCCAGAGGTCCGTATAGGCCTTGTTGTAGTAGGTCAGCCTTTCGCGCTTGTCGTAGATCGCGACAGCGGTGGTGAGGTTGTCGAGAACGGCGGCCTCTTCGGCTTCGTCGAGGCCCGTCGAAAGGGGGGCGGCGAGGGTGTTTTCCGGCTCCGGCTGGAAAGCGTCGACGGCGAAGCCCAGGGTTCCCGCGCCATCGGGCAGAGGGATTTCGGTGACCTCCATGCGCTGGGGCAGCCCGCCGATTTTAAAGGTGGTGAGCTCGCTTATGGCAATGTCACCCGCTACAGCTTTGTTGGCGAGGTGGCGTGAAACATCTTCGCGCGGCGCATTGGGGTTGGCGTAAGTAATGTTGAGCGCCGAATCGCGAAACCACAGCGGATGGGGGAAAGATTCGGCGATGCTGCGCAGGATTGCCGTGGCGGCCGCCACCGGGTCGGCGGTTTCTTCGGGTGCGCCGATGGCTCGGCTGTCGCTGACATCGCGCATCCAGAGGCAATGGGCCAACTCGCTGCCGTCTTCGGTCAGTGAGCGGACTCCGACTGCCTGGACCGTGCGGCTGCCGTCTTTTAACGGAAGCAGAAGATCGAACGGCTTGCCGTCGCGCTTGAGCGCGGCGACAGCGCGGTCCAACTGTTGAGAAATGTCGCTCTCGAACCGGCTTAAAATGTCGCTATAACGCGAGGCCGGGCCTTTCTCCAGGCCGAGCAAAACGGCAAGCCGCGCATCGCAGGTTTCAACATCGTTTTTGGCGTTCCAGCGATAAAGGCCATCCGGGGCGCCAAGCAGAGTCTCTTCGGCGGCGAAACGGCGCTTTTTTTCCTTTTGCCGAGCTTTGTCCGATTGTTCCGACTTTTTCCTGAAATGCCATGCGGCGGCCCCCGCCGGAACTCCGGCGGCGATCAAGCCGAGCAAAAAGGACCACCAAGGATTCATTACGCCCCAAAAATCTCGCGAATCGGGTGGAGAAGACTATAAGGCTTCACGAGTCGGGGTAAAATGGAAAAGGCCCCCGGATAATTCCGGGAGCCTTAACTCTGTTCCACAAAAGCACCCCTGATCAACCGGCGAGATGGAGTCCCTCCCCTTCTAGGGAGGTTAGGAGGGGTAATGATGCTAGTAGCGATAGGTATCCGGCTTGAACGGACCTTCGACGCCAACACCGATGTAGGCGGCCTGCTCCTGGGAGAGCTTGGTCAGCGTTGCGCCCAGCTTGTCGAGGTGCAGTCTGGCGACCTTTTCGTCCAGGTGCTTGGGCAGAACGTAGACGTCGTTCTTGTATTTGCCGTCGGCGTTGTTTTTGAACAACTCGATCTGGGCCAGAACCTGGTTGGTGAACGAGGCGCTCATGACGAAGCTCGGGTGGCCGGTGGCGCAACCCAGGTTCACCAGACGGCCTTCGGCCAGCATGATGATCCGGTTGCCGTCGGGGAACTCGATCTCGTCGACCTGATCTTTGATGTTGGTCCACTTGAAGTTCTTCAAACCGGCGATCTGAATTTCGTTGTCGAAGTGGCCGATGTTGCAAACGATGGCCCGGTCTTTCATGCCGCGCATGTGATCGACGGTGATGATGTCTTTGTTGCCGGTGGTGGTGACGTAGACATCGCCTTCGGGCAGGGCTTGTTCGACGGTAACCACCTCAAAGCCTTCCATACAGGCCTGCAGGGCGCAGATCGGGTCGACTTCGGTAACCAGCACCCGGCAACCGGCGGAACGCAGCGATTCGGCGGAGCCTTTACCCACATCGCCGTAACCGCAGACCACGGCGACCTTGCCAGCCAGCATGACGTCGGTGGCGCGGCGGATGCCGTCGACCAGAGACTCACGGCAGCCGTACTTGTTGTCGAACTTGGATTTGGTGACGCTGTCGTTGACGTTGATGGCCGGGAACAGCAGGGTGCCCTTCTTGGCCATTTCGTAAAGACGGTGAACGCCGGTGGTGGTTTCTTCGGTCACGCCCATGATCTCAGCGGCGGCCTTGGAATACCACTGCGGGTCTTTGGCCAGATGCTTCTTGATCTCGGCGAATAGGATTTCCTCTTCTTCCGATCCGGGGTTGTCGAGAACCGAGATGTCTTTTTCGGCGTCTTTGCCCAGGTGCAGAAGCAGGGTGGCGTCGCCGCCGTCGTCGAGGATCATGTTGGGAACGCCGCCGTCATGCCAGGTGAACAGACGGTGGGTGAAGTCCCAGTACTCTTCCAGCGTTTCGCCTTTGTGGGCGAAAACCGGGGTGCCGTTGTCGGCGATGGCCGCGGCGGCGTGATCCTGGGTCGAGAAGATGTTGCAGGATACCCAGCGCACTTCCGCGCCCAACGCTTCGAGCGTTTCAATCAGCACGGCGGTCTGGATGGTCATGTGCAGCGAACCGGCGATGCGCGCGCCTTTTAACGGCTGCTCGCCTTTGAACTCTTCGCGGATGGCCATCAGGCCCGGCATTTCGGTTTCGGAAAGGTCGATATCCTTGTGGCCCCATTCGGCGAGGCTGATATCGGCAACGGCATAATCGGCCATGGGAGTAGTCCCCTTTAAGTGACGAAAATCTTCTGAAAATAGCTTGGAAAAGGTCTTAGCAGGACCGTCAAACCCGCGCAAGGACTAACATATAAAAAATTGTTTATGTCTTTATGTGGATATTTTGAGCGACTTTCCGGGCGGCCCTGAGTTTTAGGAGGCAAGAGCGTTGAAGTCGTCGACCAGCATGGCGATGCGGATGGGGTCCATCTGTTCCATAATCATCGCCGCGCGGCGTTCGGCGGCCGGGAGGTCCATGCTGCGAATGCGCTGCTTGACCACTGGAATTTTTGGGGTCGCCATGCTGAACCGACGCAGGCCCAGCCCTAAGAGGATCGCGGTGAAACGAGGGTCGCCGGCGATTTCTCCGCAGATTGAAACCGAAATGCCCGCCCGGTTGGCTGCCGAAACGGAAAACTGGATCAGCCTTAAAACGGCGGGATGGAGAGGGTCGTAGAGTTTGGCGACCTGATCGTCGGTCCGGTCGGCGGCCAAGGCGTACATGGTCAGATCGTTCGACCCGATGGCGAAGAAGTCGCAATTGGCCGCGAGGGAATCGGCGGTCAGAGCGGTGCCCGGCACCTCGATCATGATACCGAGGGGCGGTAGGGCGGCGGGAACGTCTCGGCCCTGTTCGACCAATCGGGCGTGGACTTTTTTAAACAGATCCTTGGCCCGGCGGATTTCGATGACGCTGGTGATCATCGGCAGCAGGATACGCACTGGACCGTGCGCCGCGGCGCGCAGAATGGCGGCGGCCTGGGTCTCGATCAGCTTGGTCTGCTTCAATGACAGGCGGATGCCGCGGAGCCCCAAGGCTGAGTTGAGGCTTTCGCCGTAATCGCCGAGCAATGAAGTGGCGATTTTTTCGCCGCCGATATCGAGGGTGCGGATAGTGACGGGCTTGCCGTCCATCTTTTCAACCATCGTGCGATAGAGCTGATACTGCTCCTCTTCGCCGGGGAGGTCGGTGCGGTTCATGTAGGCGAATTCGCTACGCAGTAGGCCGATGCCCTCGGCGCCCGAAGAGACGGCGCCATCCAATTCGATGGGAAGCTCAAGGTTGGCTAACAGCGTAACCACCGTGCCGTCGCGCGTTTCTGCCGGTTTATCGCGCAGTTTGGCGAGTTTTGCATGGCGGCGGTCAATCTCTTCACGCCGTTTTTCAAACTCGGCCAGGGTCGCCGCGTTGGGGTTGATGACAACGCGCCCTTCGTCCCCATCAACGATGATGACATCGCCGCTCTCAACTTCGTGGATCAGATTTTTAATGCCGAGCACGGCAGGCATGCCAAGGGCGCGCGCCATAATCGCGGTATGGCCCTGGGCCCCGCCGGTCGCCGTGGTGAAGGCCGCCACGCGGGATGGGTCGATCTGCGCCGTGTCGGCGGGGGTCATTTCGGCCGCGACGATAATCGCGCCTTGCGGCACATCGGCGAAGGGAGCCTGCGGGGTGCGCATAAGCGCCCGGATCAGCCGGTGGGCGACTTCTCTAATATCGTCGAGGCGGGCGGCGATATAGGCATCTTCCAGGGCCGCAAAACTTGAGGATATCTCATTCAGTTCCGACTGGACCGCCAGTTCGGCGTTGACTCGGTCTTCCCTGATGCGGCGCTCAACACCGCGGACAAGGCGGGAGCCTTCGAGCATCTGAACATAAGCGTCCAAAAGGATCGATAGTTCTTCGGACGCTGTTTCGGGGAGGTTCCCGGCTTTACGCTTTAAAAGCCTGATTTGGCGGCGCGTCAGCTCGACGGCTTCGTGAAAGCGTTCAATTTCCTTTTCGATGCCGTCTTCCCATATGCAGTATTCGGGCACCGTCACGGAGCGGCCTTCGCGCATCATCGCGTTGCCGATAGCGATGCCGGGAGAGACGCCGAGTCCGATTAGAACTTTTTCATTATCCATGGTGAGGCCGGTTTCGCTCATGGACGATGAACCCTAAGTCTCTTCGCGGTCTTCGCCGAATTTGTCGGCGACCAGCAGGGTGATTTCCTCAAGCGCCTGTTCGGCCTCGGCTCCCGATGTTTCGACCTCGATTTCCGAGCCCATGGCGGCGGCGAGCATCATCAAGCCCATGATTGAGGTGCCGGTTACGGTTTGGCCCGCCCGCGAAACCTGAATATCGGCCTTGTAGCGGCCTGAAACCTTGGCGAACTTGGCGGCGGCGCGGGCGTGAAGGCCGCGCTTGTTGCAGATTTCGAGAGTGCGTTTGAAGGAAGAGGACATGCTTATTTTTCGGCCCCCAGCAGAAGGGAGGCGATGTTGATGTATTTGCGGCCCGCATCCTGGCCGGCGGCGACAGCGTCTTCGAGGGCCTCGGATTTCCGTACGCTGGCGAGCTTGATCAGCATGGGAAGGTTGATCCCTGCAATCACTTCGACGTTGGCCTTGTCCATGACGGAAATGGCGAGGTTGGACGGTGTGCCGCCAAACATGTCGGTCAGTAGAATGACGCCTTCGCCCGAGTTGGCTTTGTCGACGCTTTCCAAAATGTCGCGGCGGCGCTGCTCCATGTCGTCGTCCGGGCCGATACAAACGGAAAGAACCTGCTCTTGCGGCCCCACGACATGTTCCAAGGCGGCGATGAATTCATCGGCCAGCCGGCCATGGGTGACCAAGACCATTCCAATCATGCAAGTTTAGTCCCTGATAGTGTTTCCCGTTCCCCTAGGGTGGAGCCCTAGAGGAAGGAGAGGACTTTAGAATCTTTCCCGGTTCGATGGAAGGCTCTAAGAGTCTTCATTGTTTGGGAAGATCGCGATGGTGAATTCGGACGTCCTGTCCCTGATCTTTGAGGTGCTGCGCCAGGGTTTCGGTGGTGAAAACTGAACGGTGCCGCCCCCCTGTGCAACCAATCGCCACGGTGAGATAGCTTTTTCCTTCGGCGCGGTAGCGCGGCAGCAGAGGGATGAGAAGGTCGAGCAACCGTTCCATAAAGGGCGAAAATCCGTCGTCTTCTTTTACGAAGTCCTGGACCGGTCGATCCTTTCCGGTCAAGGGGCGCAGAGCGTCGTCGTAATGGGGGTTGCGCAAAAATCTCACGTCGAACATCAGATCGGCATCCCTTGGGACGCCGTGCTTGAAGCCGAAGGACATAACGGTCAGCACCATTTCCGGCTCCTGAGTGAGCGCGTAACGGGTGCGCATCAGCCGGTTGAAATCGGTTACCGAAAGATCGGTCGAATCGATCAGGTCGTCGGCTCTGTCGCGTAGGGGAGAAACCAGCTTGCGCTCGGCCCGGATGCCGTCGGCTAACGGTCGGTCGCCCGCCAGTGGGTGGCGGTGGCGGGTTTCCACGTAGCGCCGAAGCAGCACTTCGTTATCGCAATCGAGGAATAATAGTTTAACGTCCAGGCCGCCCAATTCGGTGAGATCGTCCAGCTCCTCAATGAAGGCCTCGACTGAGAATTCCCGGTTACGGCAATCGACGCCGACGGCGATGGGGCGGCGGAAGGCTTTATCCGGCAAGCTGTTTTGCGGCGGCTGAACCAGGTTGCCGACCAGCGAAAGGGGCACGTTGTCGACCGCTTCATAGCCCAAGTCTTCCAGAGCTTTCAGCGCCGTGGTCATGCCCGCGCCCGACATGCCGGTGATCAGTAAAACTTTGAGGCTGGCGTCACTCATGGCTTCAACCTTTTCGTTCCCAGCGCAATATCGAGCGCGATGTGGGCCTTGGCGGGGGCCGAGGCCTCGAAAGCATAAAGCCGTATATGGGAAATTTCGATCCCATTTATCTCTTCCGAAGCAGGTTCCGGCATGCGCTCGATTTTTTCTTGTGCAACCAGATCGACGATCAGGCTGACAAGACTCTTTTCGTCATGGCTCGTTTCGACCAGGCCAAGCCCTCTGACTTCCATGAAGCCGCTAAGCGTTTGCGGGGGTGAGGCGTAAAGAGCGCCGTTTTTGGCACTTAATACGACCCGGTCATCGGCCACCAGACGGGCCCCCCGATCAATCAGGCGCAGGGCGAGGTCGCTTTTGCCGCAGCCTGAAGGGCCCCGCAATAGAATTCCCTTGCCGTCAATGGAGATGCAGGTGGCATGTATGGTTTGTTGTGTCATGGGTGGGAGCCTGGAATCGGGGCGACGGTCTGTCAACAGACATGCTTGTGAAATTTAGGATCAGGACCCTAGGGCTTTTTAGCTGTGAGGCCGGGAAGGCGGGGGAGGGTGAGGCGTATGGATTTTTCCTGCTCTTCACGGCTTTTTTCCTTTTTCTTTTCGGCTTTGCTTGGTGGGTCGGCCGGGGCGAGGCGGACGATAAACCTTGCTCCGGTGATTTGGCCCGCGCCGCCATGGCGGTTTTCGGCAGCCATAATCCCGCCCAGGGATTCGACGATCTGTTTTGAAATGCTTAAGCCTAGGCCGGAGTGCTTGCCGAAGTCCTCGCCGACCGGACGCTCCGAATAAAAGCGCTCGAAGATGCGGTGTTCCTTGCCTTTAGGCAGGCCTGGGCCTTCATCTTCGATCTTGACCACCACGGCGGTTTTTTCCCGCTCGACCCGGATGCCGAGGGTTCCGCCTTCAGGGCTGAACGAAAGGCCGTTGGAAATCAGGTTTTGGAAGACCTGAACGAGACGGTCTTCAAGCCCGCGCACCAACAAGGGTTGGTTGTCGGGCAGTTCCATGTGAATTTTCGGTGCGTGATCCTGGCCGTTTTCCTCATGGGTGCTCTTGTGGATATCGACCAGCATGGTCAAGAGAGCCGCCAGATCAACAGCCTTACTCGAGGCTCGCGAAAGTTCTGAATCGAGTCGTGAGGCGTCGGAAATATCGGAAATCAGGCGATCCAGACGGTCCACGTCCTGCAAAATAATTTCCATGAGATGCCGTCGCTTGTCCTCGTCTTTAATTTTGCCGACGGTTTCAACCGCGCTGCGCAGTGAGGTCAGTGGGTTTTTAAGCTCGTGGGAAACATCTGCGGCGAAACTTTCGATGGCGTCCATGCGTCGCCAGAGAGCTTCGGTCATGTCGCGCATAGCGCCCGAGAGTTCACCGATTTCATCGTCCCGCTTGGTCAGGTCCGGAATGGTTTGCTTTCGGCCCGGCTTGCTCCGCACGCTTTCGGCCCCTTGGGCAAGGCGCAGGATGGGGCGGGCGATGGTTCCGGCGAGATAGATCGAAACCAGAATGGTCAGGGCCAGGGCGACGGCGAAAATTTTCAAAATATCGAGACGGACGTCGAGCAGCGCCTCTTCAATGCCGTGAGAGGCGGAAGACAGCATGAGCGCGCCGAGAACATGCTTATAGCGCTGAACCGGTACGGCGACGGAGAGCACCATACGGCCCGATTCGTTGGCCCGGACGATTCCCGCTTTTTCGCCCCGGATCGCGTGAGTGACTTCGGCGTAGTCGGAGCCGTGCTGGATCGGCCGTTCTTCGTAACGGGGAATTTCACCGCGGCCGGGCAGCCAATAGATCAAGCTGTCGTAGAGATCGAAAATCGCTCCGGCCATGGGAAGATCGGGCTGAGGCGGGGGGAGGATTTCTACCTGAATGTCGCCGCCGGCACGGCCGATTCGCCGGGAATCGAGGATTAGCTCACCATCGCTGGCGAACAGGCGCGCCCGAGCGTTGGAGGCCTCGACCAGCCGGTGCATCATTTGCCGCGCCGTCTCCCGGGTGAATTGCCCCACGCCGGGCACACTGGTCGCCACGGTGCCTTCGGCCAGCGCCACGGCGAACATATCGGCCTGAACCTTAAGCGACTCCAGTTTCGCTTCGATCAGGCCCTTACGGTATTCTTCGAGGTAGAGAATGGCGGTGACGAGAAAGGCGAGTGCGAGGACGTTGACCGCCAGAATCCGCCGGGTGATCGGCGAAAGAAGCCGAGGCGGCTTGGGCATGGTCCGGTCGTCGCTGCTCACTGAAAAAAAAGTCCCCGTTAGTTTTTATAGCGGTAGCCGACACCGTAAAGAGTTTCGATTTCCGAGAAGGATTTGTCGAGCGCCCGGAATTTTTTGCGCAGTCGCTTAATGTGGGAATCGATGGTTCGGTCGTCTACGTAGATGTGTTCTCCATAGGCCGCATCGATCAGTTGGTCGCGCGATTTGACCATGCCGGGCCGTTTGGCCAGGGCCTGAATGAGCAGGAACTCGGTGACCGTCAGGTTGACCGCCTCGCCGTTCCAGGCGCAAAGATGGCGAGAGGGGTCGAGCATCAGAGGGCCGCGGCGAATGACGTCTTTCGATTCTTCTTCCTCGCCAGTGCTTTGCGATAGTTCGTGCCGCCGCAAAAGGGCGCGAATGCGGGCGATCAGCAAACTTTGCGAGAAGGGCTTGCGGATATAGTCGTCGGCGCCGCTGCGCAGGCCTTCCAACTCATCGGTTTCATCGTCTTTGGAGGTGAGGAAGATCACCGGCAGGGCGGTCGTCTGGCGTAGGCGGTTCAAAAGCTCCATGCCGTCCATCCGCGGCATTTTGATGTCGAGCACCGCCAGATCGGGCGGCGTCGCCGAAATTCCTTTTAAGGCTTCTTCGCCGTCGCCGTAGGTCACGACGGCATAGCCTTCGGCTTCCAGGGCCATGGAAACGGAAGTCAGGATGTTTTTATCGTCATCCACCAGGGCAACGGTTTGCGACACGGGCAGCGTCTCCTTGCAATGAGGTTTTCCGAAGGGTCGGTTATCCAATAAAAACCCATTGTGGCGGAATTATAGCCCGCCAGGGCTGGCTGTGACAAAAAAATCAATATCGACAAACCACTATGTCTATTGACCATGGAAATTGTTTGTAAAGACATTACCCGTATAAAAAAAACTCTTGAACGTTACGGGTTTGAAGGGGAAGGCGCGCCGATGGAGGGGATCAAGACTTTCGCCAAACTGTTGGTGGACGCCTTGCGCGATCTGGCCCCGATCATCCTGGTCATCGTCTTTTTTCAAGAGTTAATCCTCCAGCAACCGTTCCCCAATCTGGCCGAAACCATCGCCGGACTGTTTTTTGTTGTCGTCGGTCTGGCTTTGTTCGTTCAGGGATTGGAGATGGGGCTTTTCCCGATTGGTGAAGCTCTGGCCCAGGCTTTCGCCTACAAGGGCAGTCTGATCGCCTTGCTGGGTTTCGCTTTTTGCTTAGGCTTCGGCACCACAGTGGCCGAACCGGCGCTTATTGCCGTGACAGCAGAAGCCGCCACTGTGGCGGCTCAGGGGAAGGTGATACCCGACGAGACTGTCGCCAAGGAAAGCTATGCGGACGGCTTGCGTTTTACCGTGGCTTTTTCGGTCGGTGCGGCCCTGGTTCTCGGCGTTTTCCGAATTTTGAAGGGTTGGCCCATCCAATATTTTATTATTGGCGGATACGTTATGGTCGTGGCGCTGACCTTTTTTGCGCCCAAGGAAATTGTCGGCATCGCCTATGATTCGGGTGGGGTCACCACGTCGACCATCACCGTGCCCCTGGTTACGGCCTTAGGCGTCGGTCTGGCGAATTCGATTAAAGGCCGCAATCCGATGATTGACGGTTTTGGATTGATCGCCTTCGCCAGTTTGACACCGATGATCTTCGTGCTGATCTACGGGATGGTGACGGCATGATTGATTATGCACTTTCCTTAGCGGTCAGCACCATTGATGTCCTCTGGGCGACCAGCCTCGATGTATTGCCCATCGTCGCCATCATGTTTGGGTTCCAGTTTCTGGTGATCCGCAAGAAGCCGGTCCAGTTGACCAAAATTATCTGGGGGTTCGTCTATGTGCTGCTCGGCCTGACGCTATTCTTGGTTGGCCTGGAAGAAGCGCTTTTCCCGCTCGGCCGCACCATGGCCATGCAGTTGACCGATCCGTCCTTCCTGGGCGGTGGCGTAGGGGGCTCGGGGCTTGGCTGGGAAGATTACGCCTGGGTCTATGTTTTCGCCGCGGCTATTGGTTTCGCCACTACTATTGCCGAGCCGTCCCTGATTGCGGTGGCCATCAAAGCCCAGGATATTTCGGGCGGCGCTGTCGGTGCATGGGGATTGCGTATTGCAGTGGCGATCGGTGTGGCGATCGGCGTTTCGCTGGGCGCCTTCCGAATCGTCACCGGTACGCCGCTGCCTTATTACATCATGGTCGGTTATGTGGTGGTGATTATTCAGACCCTCTACGCCACCAAATGGATTATCCCCCTGGCCTACGATTCGGGTGGCGTAACCACTTCGACCGTGACGGTGCCGGTCGTTGCCGCGCTGGGCCTCGGTCTGGCCTCGACCAT
>CBDUMN010000056.1:0-22342 GCA_965368335.1 uncultured Rhodospirillales bacterium | reverse complement strand
CCCAAAGAAAAAGGAGCTCCAAAATCGGAACTCCTTCTTTTTACACAGGCTGCTTCGGATCGCCCTTTTCTTTGTAGAGCTGTGACCCGTCCCACTTGATAACCAGTTATTCATGCGGGCTAGGATATCGTACGAAATTACCGTACAAATACTGGACAGGATTCGTGTTTTGTGGCACGCTCCATAAACGAGAACAAACTGAGAACTTTCGGCGTGGTTGGGAGTGCATAGTTGAGAGGTTTTTACGAATTCTTCGCGGGTGGCGGCATGGCCCAGGCCGGTCTCGGCTCTGGGTGGGACTGCCTGTTCGCGAATGATTTCGATCCCAAGAAAGCCGCCGCCTACGCCGCCAACTGGGGCTCTGAGCATCTGTGTGTCGGCGACGTCGCCAAGGTGACGCCCGACCAACTCCCCGGCCAAGCGGATCTCGCCTGGGCCTCTTTCCCTTGCCAGGACCTCTCGCTGGCTGGTGATTATATCGGCCTGAACGGCAGCCGCTCAGGCACCTTCTGGCCGTTCTGGACGCTGATGAAGACACTAATGAAAGAAGGGCGCGGCCCGCGCGCCATCGTGCTGGAAAACGTATACGGAGCCGTCACCAGCAACGACGGCAAGGACTTTCAGGCGATCGCTTCCGCATTTTCCAAAGCAGGCTACACGTTCGGCGCCATGGTGATGGACGCCCGTCACTGGGTTCCTCAGAGTCGGCCCCGCTTGTTCTTTCTCGGCATTCGCGGGGACATCGCCGTCCCCCACGCGTTGACACGGAAACAGTCCCAAACCTGGCACCCGCGCGCCCTGGCCGATGCGGTCACCGGCATGCCGAAACCCGTCAAAAAGAATTGGGTTTGGTGGGACATTCCCGCGCCAGCGAAACGCAATGCCAACTTCATCGACATTATCGAAGATGCGCCCACGGGCTGCGACTGGCATACGAAGGAAGAGACGAATTATCTGGTCTCCCTCATGGCCCCGATCAATCTTCAAAAACTTCAGGACGCGATCGCAGAGACCAAGGCGAACAAGTCGCGTAAAGTTGGCGGAGTCTATCGTCGCACCCGGAATGGACAACAGCGCGCGGAAATCCGGTTCGATGACATTTCCGGCTGCCTGCGCACACCCTCGGGCGGGTCTTCCCGGCAAACCATCGTGCTTGTCGAGAACGGTGAAATCAGAAGCCGCCTGTTGTCGCCGCGCGAAGCGGCCCGACTGATGGGTTTGCCTGACGACTACCAACTCCCGGAACGTTACAACGACGCCTATCATGTGTGTGGAGACGGCGTAGCCGTCCCGGTGGTTCGCCACATCGCCGAACATTTGGTCGAGCCTATCCTTGCTGAGGCCGACGCGGTCAGCCTCGCCGCAGCCGAATAGACTTTCTCGACTCTCCCACCATCATATGCTCCATTGTTCCATGCAACTTATTGGGATGGGGCTTTTCACGTGCCGGACGAACGCAATCCAGATTCAATGAATTTTCCACCGTTTGAAACGGAGGACCTGCGCACCAACCTTACGACATTCTTGGATACTGAGGTTCCCGATACCGTCGCTGGCGGCAAGCGTAAAGTCGGCAACTTCAAATGGGGCGTCTACGCCTTTTTTGATTACGACGGGGAGCCCATTTACGTCGGCCAAACCAATGAGATGCTCCGCACCCGTATTCGCCGTCACCTGACCAATCAGCGAACGGACGCTGTCGCCATGTCGGTGCTGGACCCTTTTGAGGTCTATGAGATTGAAGTCTGGCCGCTACCGCATCTCCAAAACACTCCATCCAAAAGAAAGAACCCTGAAGCATTTAAAGCGGCAGTGGCGCAATTGAATGCGCTGGAAGACCTCGTCTACCAACAGGCGATTGACGGCAGCCGTTTTAGAGCGGTGCTGAACGAAAAGGATCCGCCCGCGCCGACGATTGAAATTGAGGCCCCACCGTCATACCGCCAATGCATCGTATCCGAACATGTCCACGCCATCCGATCCCACCCGGACTTCAGGATCGCGCGGCGCGCCCTGATCATTAGCCGTTTGGCTCAGGTGATATCGGAACGAAAAGTCCAGGGCGGCCTGCGGCGCGTTCTGCTTACTCAGGCCAAACGCTTACAGTGGCTTGCGGACCGGCGTTACACGGCCCTGGGCGGCGCATCGACGGTCGAGGCGGAAAACGGTGGCGAAAACAGCGACGACGACTGATTCCCAAAGATCCCGTGTCATGCGAGCCGTCAAAGGCAAAGACACGGGCCCGGAAATGTCCGTGCGCCGAATGCTGCACAAACTCGGCTACCGCTACCGCCTCCACCGCAAGGACCTTCCAGGCAAACCCGACCTCGTCTTTCCCGGTCGGCGCGCCGTTATTTTTGTCCATGGCTGCTTCTGGCACGGTCACGACTGCAAACGCGGCGCGCGCATCCCCAAAACCAATACAGAGTACTGGACCGGTAAAATTGGCCGAAACGTCGAACGCGACGCTCAAGCCATCAAAGACCTTGAGGCCACAGGTTGGCGGGTGATTGTGGTCTGGGAGTGCGAACTTCGCGACCTCGACAACCTACAACATAGGCTGGTCACCTTTTTAAACTGACTTTCTCTACTTTCCACTGGACTTCCTTGCGCAAGAGAGCGGTACTGTCACTGTCCGGTGAACGCCTCTTATGACCTCCTCATCACCGGCAACCCGGCCTCAGACGTGACCCCCGCCGGGTCTGCTCAGTGCAAAAGCCCGGATCGGGCGCACTGAACCTTTAGGAGGTAGATATGACCAAACAGACCACCAAGATCGACACCGTCGCCAAGCTCGTCAGCCGCAAGTCGGGCGCTTCGCTCGCCGAGCTTCAGAAGGTCACCGGATGGCAACCCCATAGCGTCCGGGCCGCCATCACCGGCCTGCGCAAGAAGGGCCTGACCGTGCTGCTTAGCCAGACGGCCAAGGGCGACAAGGTCTACAAGGCCCATGAGGAAGCGGGGGCGTAATCATGCCCTCCGATACTCCGCCGCGGGCGGAACTGGTCGAGGCCTGGAAACAGGTCTACGGCCGGCCGCCGCCCAAGGGCCTCAGCACCCGACTGTTGCTTCTCGCCTGCGAATACCACAGGCAGGCGCAGGAGCAAGGCGGCCTCTCCAAGAAGCGGCTGCGGGAACTGATGCGTTACGCTCAACCGGCCAAGGGGACCAAGCGCAGTCGTCTCACGATCGCCCCCTCCCCCAAACCCACGTCAATGTGGTATATCTATCAGACTGGCTACTGACGGAACGATCAATACAATTGGCGAAGTGGGCATGAGTGCGGAAAACAAAACTATTCAAGCGGACTACGAGAAGAAATTTAGGCGTGAAAAGGTAATAGATTGCCCGCACATGATGGCGCTCCTCGGTTACCTGTCAGGAAAGCACAAACTTCCAAGATATGGCTGGCTAAAGAAGGGGCTTCGCTATCACTATACTGATGCTGCCGGCTTATTGGGCATCATTCAGGAAGGAAGAGTATGGGCAACTGACATTCGTTTCTTGAACGACCCATCTGAAGGTGTCTTTCTACCTGACCGGCTATTGGAGATTATGAACTCGCAGCCAAATAAGGCAGACAAAACTATAAACAAAATCATCAATGGCATTAGGGAGGCTCTACACCAACCTCGTTCCAATTATGCCACTTTTTGTACCAGCCTATCAGCAGATGGAGATCTACTGAGTCAATGGCGAGGCTATGGTGATTTTGGGAAAGGTTACGCTATTGGTTTGGATTTTGATGGCGAAATGCCACACCCACAAATTGTGAGTTATTACGACGTAGTCTATGGAGATGAGGCCCTCGCTGAGCTAGCTTATGATCTTCTTGATATATTCGTGTCTGCATCGAACCGGTGGAAGGGCATGCTGTACGACGAATGGGCTTCCACGATCAATGTTCTAGCTAAATCTTTTAAAAATGAAAAGTATGCCGAAGAGCAGGAGAGCCGTCTCGTTTGCAGCTTAAGCCCAAATGAAACAGATATGTTTCAAAATGAACTCCCTCTAAAATTCAGGCCACGAGGAAGCGATATTGTTCCTTACATTCCAATGTCATTGGATCTAATGGAGGATGAGAACAAGATACCTCGACTTCCAATTGACCGCATAGTCGTGGGTCCCGGAGTTGATTTTGAAAGAAACTACTCATCGATCAAAACTCTACTAGATGCCCACTCCTATAAAGACGTCAAAATAGTGCCGTCCATAATCCCTTTTCGCCCTTGAAATCATTATTACAAAGACAGGCAAGCTCCATAAACAACCCTGCCTCTAGTCCACAGTCTGATCGCCGGATGCGGCCAACAGAGACTTTTCGCCAAATCCGGTCGATTTGCCAATTCACCTGAGTCTCCGCCGAGCGCAGATATCGCCAAAAGCCCCGGACGTGCGGGGTTGCCGGCGTCTCGCGGTCTGGTCTTCGGTTTTTAGGAAAAAGAGTGGTAGGGGCGGGGAGACTCGAACTCCCAAGGTCATACAACCGGGGGATTTTGAATGTTCCGCGTATTTAGCGTTTTCAAAGTGCTAGCCGAAAACTGTACTAAAACTGTGTACGGTTTTTAGCGCCAGAAAACAGCGTTATGCACAAATCGAATTTCGTAGGAAAGTTCGCTGAATGGTGCCTCGGGTCGGACTCGAACCGACACTTCCTTGCGGAAATTGGATTTTGAATCCAACGTGTCTACCAATTTCACCACCGAGGCATTCACTCACTAGCGAGGTGGAGGCACCTAACTACCAGCAAAGGAATTTTAGTCAAGTGTCAATCGCTACTAGTTGCGACTTCCTATTCTGGTTTTGGGTTGACGGGAACCCCAAGCGACAGTTTTGCACCTAAGTGTCTAAACTTTAACTGAAGGATGAATGGACCCTCACCATAGTCACGAACATCACATTCAATGGTGACAGGGATTTTCTGTCTAATGGTGAGTGTGCCTTTTAAGTTTGCTTGTTTGTATCGCCGTATTTTCGGTTTTTTCCATTCGGGTTTTTTCATGTTCTCAAAAACATCTGGCGCTTCTCGTTTTAGATTTTGGAAAAACGCTTTCCCGATATTTGCAGTTTTATCCGTTGTCTCAAATGTATCTAGAAACACCTTGGTTACCTCAGGTGTCCATCCTCGGTTCAGGGCCTCTTTAGGGATTCTATCTCCCAAAAGAAATTCGGCAGTGATTCTTTTGCATTCATTTCCAATCTCCCGCAGTTTCTCATTGGAAGTTTTCTCAGATGCATTTGCTGTCGAATGAAAACCAAAGACACAAACAGCAACCAGCAATGAAACAAATTTATTAGACATAACGCCCCCACAACCCCAATTTGCAGAAACACAACCACGCCCCTGTCGTTGGATCAAGGAATTTCGTCGCACTACTTTTGAAAAGAAATCCAGATCACTGGAAACAAGTAACTTGAGTTACAAGAAAGTCTTTGGCAGCATTCCCCTAATGGTCGATTCCGCCAGGAAAATCAAACTGGTAGACGAGAAAAACATTAAGTCCCTTGCGTTACGCTAAGGGCTGCAGGCATAAAAAAACTGTGCATTCTGTGCACAGTCTGTACTGGCTATTGCCTTTTAATATCAAATAGTTAGGTCGAAAAAACGCCCTTTTGAATCCCCTGCGTCTACCAATTCCGCCACGCCCCCGTGGTCGCTTGGAGAACGGCATATTACTGACAAACGCTGTTAGGTCAATGGATTTCAACGGTGGAGATTGCTCCCCCCGGCAGCGCCTGCTAAAAGCCTTGCTGACAAACCAACAGGCGAAGGAAAATAGGGCCTTGCTGCAACGACTTTACGACTGGACCATGGATCTGGCGGCCAAGCCCCACGCCATGCTGTTTCTGGCCCTTATAGCCTTTGCCGAATCTTCGTTTTTTCCGATTCCGCCCGATGTGTTGCTCATCCCCATGGTTTTGGCTGCAAGAGAAAAATGGCTTGCCATGGCGCTGACCTGCACCGCGGCCTCGGCATTCGGCGGTCTGGCGGGCTATGGGATCGGTTGGGGATTATACGAATCGGTAGGCAAGCCGGTGCTCGAGTTCTACGGATATCTCGACAAATTCTCCACCTTCCAGGGCTACTACAACGAATGGGGCGCCTGGATCGTCGGTGGCGCAGGGTTCACGCCTTTCCCTTACAAGGTCATCACCATCGCCAGCGGCGTCACCGGACTCGATATAACGGTCTTCACCATCGCTTCGGTGCTGTCGCGCGGCGCGCGGTTTTTCCTGGTCGCCTTTTTGCTCTATAAATTCGGCGAACCGATCCGCAAATTTATCGAGAAAAACCTGGGCATCCTCGCCACCTTGTTTTTCATCGGCCTGTTCGGCGGTTTCGCCGCCATCAAGTTCTTGGGGTAGTCATAAATGGTGATGCAACCTCCGCTTTTTTCTTCCTGGCGCACTTTCGTCCCTGCGGCCATTCTCGTTCTTTGCATCGGCGCACTCGGCACCGCCTATACGGCTCAGTACGCTTTTGGCCTTGAGCCTTGCGAGCTTTGCCTCTGGCAACGGGCCCCTTATGCGGTGGCCGGCCTGTTCGCCATGGGCGCCCTTCAGATGAAGGGCTCGCCAAGCATGGTGATTCCCGTTTTACTATGCGGACTGGCCTTCATCGTCGAGGCGGGACTGGCCTTTCATCATGTGGGGGTCGAACAGCATTGGTGGGAAGCCTTCACCGCCTGCACCGGCGACATCGGCACCGGCTTGAGCGTCGAAGAGTTAAAGGCCCAACTGATGGCCACCGCGCCCAAGGCCTGCGATGACATCACCTGGACGGTTTTCGGCCTCTCCATAACCGTCTACAATGTATTGATCGGCTTGCTCGCCGCTCTCTTCAGTTTCGGCGGCGCTAAGATGATCCTGGAGGAACGCAAATCGTGACCGCCACCCAAGCGCCTCGCTATCTCCCCGGAGACCCGCGCCCCGAAGATCGGGTCGAGCGGATGCTGCGGGTCGATCATGCGGGTGAATATGGGGCGGTGCGGATCTATACCGGCCAGAAGGCGGTTTTTGGCAAAGATAAAAAGAACGCCCCCCTGCTCAAACACATGCTGGAGCAGGAAGAGGTCCATCTTCAGACGTTCGAAAACCTCATCGCCAAGCGCGGAACGCGCCCCACGGCCCTCCTGCCGCTTTGGCACCTGGCCGGTTGGGCGCTTGGCGCAGGCACGGCCCTGATGGGCGAGAAGGCGGCCATGGCCTGCACGGTCGCCGTCGAAGAAGTCATCGACGAACATTACGCCGATCAGGTGGAGGCTTTGGGGGACGAAGAGCCCGAACTGGCCGAAACTTTCGAAAAATTCCGTCAGGAAGAAGTGGAGCACCGAAATATCGGGCTCGAACACGGAGCGGAAGAAACGGTAGGCTACAAGCCGCTGACCACCTTCATCAAAAACGGATCAAAACTCGCGATCTGGCTTTCTGAGCGGATTTAGAACCAGCCCCGGCTGCAATTCTGGCAATGAGTCGGATGTGGGCTCAGGACGCAAGGGATATTCTTCCCGCGGCGGAAGCCGGTGTAGCAATGTGGCCAACGCCACCAGCAAGACGGTACCCGCCAGTATCGGCGTCAGCAGAAAACTCCAGGTCGGATCGCCCAAGAAAATAACGATGGGGTCGGCTCCGGCCGGTGGATGGGTCAGGCGAAGAACCGCCATTGCCAGCATCGCCAGCCCAACCGCCAAGCCAATCGCCCACCACTCGGGCGGCAAAACGTCCCGCAAGGCAATCGCGATGGCCGAAGCCAGCAGATGTCCGCCAATAACGTTGGCCGGTTGGGCCAGCGGGCTATCGGGCAACCCGAAAACCAGAACCGCCGTAGCGCCAAACGGCGCAATCAACAGCGGTGACGTGCTCAAATCACTCAAGAGAGCCACAACACCGATACCTAAAGCACCACCAACTCCGATCTTGATCCAAGACCACATATCCAGGTGCGGCTGATGACGATGAAAAAAACGGCGCGGCATCTTGTGGAACAACCCCTCAATATTCGATGTATCTAATATATTGTTATACTGTTGTTTAGCCTGCCCTTTCCAAAAGAACAATTAGGGCAAACCCTGTCGAACCCGATTGTTCTCCCTCCATACTGAGCCATTTTCATATGGATAGCCTGGGTTTTCAGCCGGGATGCTTGAGCACCAACATCTTGATAATATCGTCGAACAGGAAGCGTTCTTCGACCAGTTGAAGTCCCGCGGCTTTAACGTATTGTTCAGTCTTTCTATCAAACGATGCGCCATACATCATCCGCACCCATGGGGCCCAAAGTCGCATAACGAAACGTTTGAACGAACGTTTCGAATAGGCGTATTCGAGGATACGGATTTCTCCATTCCTTTTGGTAATGCGGGCCAGTTCTTTAAGGGCCGGAAGTTGGTGTCGATCATCAAGAACACAAAAAAGAAACGAAGAAATCACCATATCGAAATGTTGATCGGGGAAATCGGTCTCCATGACGTTCATTTCCATGAGCGTCACGGGAGAAGCCGCGCCTTTGCGCGCATAACGAACCCGGGCACGGGCCAGCATGGCCGGACTCAGATCAATGCCGATGACCTCACTATCTTGCGGGTAAAAATCGATATTGCGACCGGTGCCGACCCCGGCATCCAAAAGTCTGCCTTTCGCCCCCTGCCATAATGCGCGGCGCAACGGACGGTAACGGCGATATTCAAACGGCAGGTCGAGAAGATCGTATAGCCGGGCGACCCTGGCGTATGTCTTCTTTTTCGCCGTCATGAGCAACCCTACTGCGGCTTATCCTTGGCTTGACGGCGGAACTTCATGAAGCTCGCCAAAATACCGCGGAATGTCTTGACCTCCTGCTCGGTCATTTGAGCGCGCTGAAACATATTGCGCAGGTTCTGCTTCATGGTCGGCACTTTTTCAGGCGGGAAATAAAAACCGGTTGTGGTCAGGCAATCGTCGAAATGCTCGAAGAAGCCAACCAGTTCCTGCTTGGTCGCTTGACGGGTATCGCCGCGCACCCCCATGCGCTCATCGGGCGCATCCACCTGGGTCTGGTACCATTCATAGCCCATGAGCAAAACCGCCTGCGCCAGATTGAGCGACAGGTAAGCGGGGTTGAGCGGCGCCATGACAGTGGTGTCGGCCAGCACGATATCGTCGTTATGCAGGCCCACCGACTCCCGCCCGAACAGAATGCCTGTACGGCTGTCGTTGGCCGCATATCCCGCCATCATGTCGGCGGCTTTCCTCGGGGTAACCACCGGCTTGTTCATATCGCGGCCCCGCGCCGTTGTGGCGAAGACGTGATTGAGATCGGCAATGGCTTCCTCGGTGCTGTCGAAAACCTTAAGGTTATTCAACACCAAGCCCGAACCGGCAGCCGCTTTCTCGGCCTTTTCGAAAGACCATCCATCGCGTGGATTGACCAATCGTAGATCAGTCAGGCCGCAATTGAGCATGGCGCGGGACACCATGCCGATGTTCTCGCCCAACTGGGGTTTTACGAGAATGATCGCCGGACCGCCGCCACAATAATCAGCAGCGGCGGATTTCGGCAAACGGTCGTCGCCCGACATTTTAAGACCTCCGCCCCCTAACCGGCGTCGATCTCGTTGCGGGCCAGCTCATTGCGGTAAAGCTTGTAGGTCAAGCTATCGCGCAGGGCCTCATAAGACGCATCGATCACGTTGGTTGATAGGCCAACCGTGCTCCAGCGGTGACCGTGCCCGTCGTCGGTTTCAATCATCACCCGGGTCAACGCACCTGTTCCTTCATTGGGCGTCAGGATACGTACCTTATAGTCGACCAGATGAAGCTGTTCGAGCTCGGGATAGACCGGAGTGAGCACCTTGCGCAATGCCGTATCGAGCGCATTGACCGGGCCGTTCCCTTCGGCCACGGTCATGTATTCTTCATCGCCCACCGACAGCTTGACCGTTGCTTCCGAAAGGGTGATCAGATCGCCCTTGGCGTTCCAGCGGCGTTCGTCGATAACCCGGAAAGATGAAAGCTTGAAGTATTCGGGCACCTCTTCGAGAACCCGACGCGCCAGCAACTCGAAGCTGGCCTCGGCTCCGTCATAGGCGTATCCGTCGTGCTCTCGCTCCTTGACCAATTCGACCAGACGGTTGACCTTGGGGCCCAGCTTTTCGCTGTCCAGTCCGTCGATCTCGATGCCGATTTCACGGAACCGGGCCAGGATATTGGAACGCCCGGCCTGATCGGAAACCACGATGGTCCGGTGGTTCCCCACCAGTTCCGGCACAATGTGCTCATAACATTTCGGGTCTTTCTCGACGGCCGAAACATGCAGCCCGCCTTTATGGGCAAAGGCCGACTCGCCCACATAGGCCGCCCCCCTGTTGGGTGAACGATTCAGCCGTTCATCAAGCACCCGCGAAACATGGGTCAGTTGGGTCAGATCGTTATGGCTGATCCCCGTCTCATAGCCCATCTTGAGCATCAGTGACGGAATGATCGAGATCAGGTTGGCGTTGCCGCACCGCTCACCCAAACCGTTCAGCGTTCCCTGCACCTGACGAACACCGGCCCGCACCGCAGCCAGAGAGTTGGCCACCGCATTGCCCGTATCGTCATGGCAATGGATCCCGAGATGGCTGCCCGGCACATGCTTAACGACCTCATTGACAATGGCCTCCACCTCGTGGGGCAGCGTACCGCCATTGGTATCGCAAAGTACGCACCAGCGCGCGCCCGCCTCATAGGCCGCCTTGACGCACTCTAGGGCATATTCGGGGTTCGACTTATAGCCGTCGAAAAAATGCTCGGCGTCGTACATCACCTCGCCAACCTTGCCCTTCACGTAATCGATGCTCTCGGCAATCATCTTGACGTTCTCATCAAGCTCGATCCCGAGCGCCACCTCGACCTGAAAGTCCCAGGACTTACCGACCATGGTCACGATATCGGCTTTGTTTTGATAAAGGACGGTCACCCCCGGATCGTTGGAGACGCTACGCCCCGCCCGCCGGGTCATGCCGAATGCGGTCAACTTGGCGCGGTGAAACTTCGGCGGATTGTCGAAAAATGAGTTGTCGGTCGGATTGGCGCCCGGCCAGCCGCCCTCAATGTAGTCAATACCCAAGCGGTCGAGTTCGATGGCAATGGAGGTTTTATCCGCCACGCTGAAGTTAACACCCTGCGTCTGCGCACCGTCGCGCAGCGTACTGTCGTAAAGATAAACTCGTTTGTCGTCGCTCATGGCTAATGCCTACAATTCAAAAAGGTTCTTAAAAGAGCGCAGAGAATGCCCAATTTGGCCGCCCGGCTCAAGGAAATGCTTGCCTTTTTAGCACTTTCCGCATGCTTAGCGTTAAGGTCCTGCCATAATACAAAAAACTCTGTGAATTGTTGCTGGTTCCTTCTGCGTTTGAAATGCTAAGATTTCAGCGCTAAACCTTTGGCACTAAAAACATTTCGATAATAAGGCTCTTTTGGCATGCCCGTGACCACCGACGACCCCAAGTATCTGGAATACAAAGAGCAGGCGAAGGGGACAAACGTCAACGAGCAAACCCTGCTGGCAACGGACTACCTCAACCATTTCAACGAAATCATCATGATCCTCGAAATGGTGCCTATGATGCCGGAAATGTTCGAAGAGGCGGTCGCCTGGGAGCCCAAGTCCTACAAAGAACACTTCACCAACAGCACCGTCGCCGACAAAGAACTGGCGATTGAGGCTTACGACTACGTTCCCGACAAGTACAAACAGCCTTTCGAGGAAATCATCAACCGGATCAACCTGCTGATCAAAAACGCCCTGAGCAAGGGACAGCCGCTAATCGACGCCGGAGAAATGGAAAAGCTGACGGTCTTGATGACCGAGTCCAGCCGGGCGGTTCAAAAACTCGAAGATATGGCGGGCGCCATCATCCACGGCAGTGAAAAAACCATGTTCCAGCAGGAAATCGATATGGTTTTGGAAGACTAACCGAAAACAATCCGACCCTTAATCAAATGGTTAGAGGGTGATTCACGAATTAGGGTTACGCCAAAATGCGTAAACCTAATCCGATCACACTCTAGTGTTCAGGCCTGAGCCTGCCGCCCTTTTCCACCAGCAACTTGCTGAACTCGTCGGCGGCAATGGGCTTGCTGAAGTAATATCCCTGACCGATCTCGCAATCGAGCGCATTGAGGAACATAACCTGCTGGCTGTCCTCCAAACCCTCGGCGACCGTCTTGAGGCCGAGACTTTTCGCCAGGCCGACAATGGCGCGGGTAATCGCCATGGCGTTTGAATCTTCGGGAATATCGAGAACGAAAGACCTATCGACTTTCAAAGAGTCGATAGGGAACTGGCGCAGGTAACTGAGCGACGAATAGCCGGTACCGAAATCGTCGATGGAAACTTCAAGGCCAAGCTCTTTCAATTCGGTCAAAATTTTCGTGGCGCTGGTCGGGTCTTCAACCAAAATGCTTTCCGTCAGTTCCAATTCAAGGAACCGGGCCGGCAGGCCGGTATCGGCCAAAATACCGGCAACCGTATCGGCCAGACCTTGATGCTTAAACTGCCGGGCCGACATATTGACCGCCACTCTGATTTCCGGCAGTCCGCCTTTTTGCCATTCCATGGACCGACGGCAGGCGTCGCGCAGCACCCATTCACCAATAGGAACGATCATCCCGGTTTCCTCGGCCACCGGGATGAATTCGTCGGGACCGATAGGCCCTAAGACGCTGTTATTCCATCTCAACAGCGCCTCGCATCCGATCACCTTATGGGTGCTCAAATCCACCTGCGGCTGGAAAAAGAGCTCCAACTCCCCCTTGTCGATGGCCGTGCGCAACTCGGTCTCCACCTGCATCCGGCGAATGGCCGAAGCGCTTAAATGCTCAGAATATTGCTGTAGGGTATTGCGGCCGATCTTTTTGGCATAGGCGTGCGCCATATCGGCATTCTTGAACAGATCCTCGATATTGTCCGCATCCTGCGGATAGATGATCGCACCGATGGTCCCGGAGGTGAAAATCTGCTTTCCATCGACCTCAAACGGGTTGGACAATGCCCTCAATATCTTGTCGCCAGTTTTGGGCACTAGGCTGGTATCGTCCAGATCATCCAAGATAATCGTAAATTCGTCGGCGCTTAGACGGGCCACCGTATCGCCTGATCGAACGCAATTGACCATTCTCTCACCGGCCGCCTGCAACACCCTATCGCCCACGGCATGGCCCATGGCGTCGTTGACCCGTTTGAACTGGTCCAAATCGACGAACAGGATCGCCACATGCTTTTTATTTCTGTTTGCTTTGGTAATCGCCTGCTCAAGCCGCACCTGGAACAAAGCCCGGTTGGGCAGGCCCGTTAAGGGGTCGCGGGTGGCAAGGAACTGCAGCCGCTCCTCGGCGCGTTTGCGCTGGGTGACATCGCGCACAACGGCAATATAGATTCGCTGTAGTCCCGTTTCGAGGATGCTAACCGATATATCCGATGGGAAAACGGTGCCGTCCTTCCGCTGCGCCCGGCTGTCCTCATCGGTCAGGCCGCCCCATTTTTTAGTTTGTTCTACAGCCCGGTCAAGGACGGCCACCGGATTTTGATCGACCCGCTCCGGCATCAGGAGACTTATGGACTTTCCAACAACCTCATCGGCCTTGTAACCGAAAATCCCTTCCGCCGCCGTATTGAACGATTCAATCGTTCCATTGTGATCGCATGAAATAATCGCATCGGCGACCGTATCCATGATTTGTCGCAGGCGCAGTTCGCGGGCAACGATTTCCTCGTTGGCTTTCTTGATGTCGCGAACGTCCCGCGCCACCAGCATCACGGCTTGGCGCTCACCGGGAATCTGATAGGGAATGGCCGAAAGCTCCGTATCGATCGCCTCACCTTTAGCATTGAGAAGCTTGCAGGGAACCCGGTGCCCTTCTTCGGCAATGGCGTCGAGTCCGGTTTCTAACAGCTCACGATAATCGGCATGGACAAAATCGCTTAAATTCCGTCCTTCCAGTTTTTCCACCGGCCAAACACCCAGCATACTCGCCCCCGCCGGGTTGATCATTTCGATCACTCCATCGCGGCAAAGGCTCATCATATCCGGCGCCAGCTCGATGATGGAACGATACTCTTTTCCTTCTTTGACCAAGTCTTTGACCATTTCCTGCTCAAGCAGGTTATCGACGGTCTTGAGCATTTGGCGGCCCGAGCGGGCGATATCGGTTACATAATCCTTATATTGCTGAATTTCGAGCGGACCGAACATCTCACCGACAATCATGTCGGCAAAGCCGATCACCGTGTTGAGCGGCGTCCGCATTTCATAAGAAAGGGTGGAAAACACGCGCTTGTTGGATGCCTTGATATCATCCAGTTCCTGGCGAAACTCTTTCATACGGAGATTGAACTGCCGCGAAGCACTGGCATCAACCAGGATCAGCAGAACGGTTTCTTCATCAAGCGGGCGCGCCATAACATGAAGCCAGCGCTCGCCGTCACCCGTCTCCTGGCGCTCGAAATCATCGAAAACCTCTCCCCGATCAGCGACTTCTTTGAGGTCTTCAAACAGTCTTGCAGCCAGTTCGTCGGGAAAAATCTCATCGAGTTTTTTTCCCTTGAGGTCAGACAGTCCCGAACCGACCATGGACTCGCAGGAAAGGCTCGCGGTTTTGCAGACAAAAGAGGTGACGGACCGGTCCGCATCGCGTACCACGTCAAACACCAGGATACCATCCCGGGCGTCTTTCATCAGCGCATCGAAATACGCTCTATCCCTCGTGTCACAGTCCATGTGATCCTTACCGAATTATCTCGGTTCTAGCGCTTTGCGCAGAAAGGCTTTTTTTTGAGTTCTTAGCGGACGGGTCACTCTACGCGTTAAAGATATAGGCCGTCAAATTAAGAGGAGGTTTTTAGGGTCAGGCCTCATTAGTCTGACCCTAGCCGCGCTTCCAGGACGTCCCACCGGAACCGTCTTCAAGCACAACCCCTTTAGCGGCCAGTTCATCCCGAATTCTGTCAGCTTCGGCAAAATCGCGATTTTGCCGTGCTTCCGTACGCTTGACGATCATTGCTTCGATGGCCGCATCATCAAAACCGTCATCACCTGCCGGGCTCCATTTGAACCAAGCCTCCGGGTCTTGCTGCAGCAGCCCTAAAAGCCGGGCGGACTTAAGCAGCGTGGACTTCAATTTCTTTCGTTCAGCGGGATCGGCTTCGGTGTTGAGCGCCCCGGCGATACCGTGCAGACGGGATAGGGCTTCAGACGTATTGAGATCGTCGAGCAATGCTTGAAGGACCAAACCATCATCGCCTTCATTTTCAGCCGTTTCCACATCGGCGGCGTTCTTCAGCGCCGTATAGAACCGGTCGAGTACATTGCGCGCCTGGGCGATCCCGTCTTTGGTAAAGTCCAGCGGCTTGCGGTAGTGAGTCTGCAGAAGCTCCAGCCGAATGGCTTCGCCGGGATATTCCTTCAACAGGTCATGGACGGTGTAGAAATTGCCCAGCGACTTGGACATTTTCTCGCCCTCGACCATCAAGTAGCCGTTATGCATCCAGTACTTGGCGTAAATGTCGGCGCCATGGGCGCAGCGGCTCTGAGCGATTTCGTTTTCGTGGTGCGGAAACACCAGATCGACACCACCGCCGTGAACGTCAAAGCTGGTCCCCAGGTATTCAGCGCTCATCGCCGAGCATTCGATATGCCAGCCCGGACGACCACGCCCCCAGGGACTGTCCCAACCGGGCGTTTCGTCATCGGAAGGCTTCCAGAGCACGAAGTCGCCCGCATCCTTTTTATAAGGCGCAACCTCGACACGGGCCCCGGCGATCATGTCTTCCCGGTCGCGGCGGGAAAGACGACCGTAATCATTCATCGAAGGCACATTGAACAGCACATGACCTTCGGCGGCATAGGCATGCCCTTTTTCAATCAATGCCGAAATCATATCGATCATCTGATCGATATGTTCGGTCGCCCGCGGTTCCACATCCGGATCCAAGGCATTCAAAGCCCCCATGTCTTCATGAAACACCTTGGCCGTGCGTTCGGTGATTGCGCGGATATCCTCGCCGCTCTCCCGGGCAGCCGCATTGATTTTGTCATCCACGTCGGTGATGTTGCGAACATAGGTCACCTTGGGATAAATTCGCCGCAACACTCTGGCGAACACGTCGAAAACCACCACCGGACGGGCATTGCCGATATGAGCGAAATCGTAAACCGTCGGCCCGCAGACATACATCCGCACATGGCTCGGATCGAGCGGTTCGAATTTCTCTTTTTCCCGCGTCAGCGTGTTGTGGATGTGGAGCGTTGCGTCCATAGAAACTCTCTAAAATCAGATCAGGTTGGTAAACCCGTTGGTGATGGGATAGCGTCGGTCCCGGCCGAAAGCGCGGAAGGTCAGCTTGACCCCCGGCGGCGCTTGACGCCTTTTGTATTCGGTTCGGTCGAGTAACCGCCAGACACGACGGACGATATCCCGGTCATGGCCACTGGCAACCATGTCCTCGACCGAACGTTCCTCTTCGACCAAACCTTCAAGCACCGCATCGAGAACCTCGTAAGGCGGCAACGAATCTTCGTCTTTTTGGTTTGGCCTCAATTCGGCAGAGGGCGGTTTTGTTATGACCCGCTCGGGCATCACCGCTCCAATGGGGCCTAACCCATGTTCGGGATAATGCGCGTTCCGCCAATGACACAGAGCGAAAACCTGCATTTTGTAGACATCTTTTAACACCGAATACCCGCCGCACATATCGCCATAAAGGGTGGCGTAGCCCACCGACATTTCCGATTTATTACCGGTGGTCAGCAGCATGGAGCCGAACTTATTCGACAGCGCCATCAGCAAAAGCCCGCGGGAGCGTGATTGGATATTTTCTTCGGTAATCCCGCTTTCGGTATCCTCAAACAGCGGCCCCAGCATTTGGCCGAAGGCTCCCATGGCGGGCTCGATGGACACGGACTCCAGCTTGCAGCCGAGAAGTTTGGCGCAGCCCTCGGCATCTTCCAGACTTTCCCTGGAGGTATAGGGCGAAGGCATCATCACGCAATGCACCTTGTCACCCCCCAACGCATCCACCGCCACAGCGGCCGAAAGCGCACTGTCGATACCGCCGGAAAGCCCCAATATGACACCGGGAAAACCGTTTTTCCCCACATAGTCGCGTAGGCCCACCATCATGGCGTTGTACATGGCTTCCAGACCAACCGGATGCGCCTCAAGCCGTCCCGCCTCGCAAGTCCAGCCAGCATTGCCTTTATGCCAGCGGGTGAACTCGAAATCCTCACGCCAGGAGGCCATTTGAATGAGCTGTCCGGCTTCATTGTCGAGCACGAAGGAGCCGCCATCAAACACCAGTTCGTCTTGACCGCCCACCTGATTGACATAGACCAACGGCAAACCGGTTTCCTCTACCCGGAGGCGGGCCAAGCCGCGGCGTTTATCGGATTTTTCAATTTCAAAGGGCGATCCGTTGATCACCACCAGAATTTCAGCACCATCTCTGGCCAACTTGGCCGCCGTTTCCGGCTGCCACATGTCTTCACAGATCAGGCAACCGATTTTAACGCCGCGAAAATCTATCGGCGTATTGCCCGTCCCAACGGCAAATATCCGTTTTTCATCGAAAACGCCATAATTGGGCAGATCGGTTTTCAGTCTTACCGCTGAAATCTCGCCATCATCAAGCAGTAAAGCGGCGTTATAGAGCTTCCCCTCAACCTTCCAGGGCGTGCCGATTAGCAGGGCCGGCCCACCGTCCGCCGTCAGGGCCGCCAGTTCTTCGACACTCTCTTTTATGCGATCCTGAAACACCGGCTTGAGCACCAAATCCTCCGGTGGATAGCCCACCGTGATCAATTCGCTGCAGACAAGCAATTCAGCACTTCCCGCACGCCTTCTGACATCGCGAATCAAGGCGATATTTCCATCAATATCGCCGACATGCGGATTGAGCTGCGCCAAGGCTACGGTCAGGGTTTCTTTCATGGCCGAACCCTAGAATCAGCCCCCATCAAATGCAAGCCTTCGCTATGCTGAAAGCCATTTTACGCCAATTGTTTGTTTGCGGAACGGACGGGCAGGGAGGCGATGCGACGATCACCCTTCCCCGGCATCGCTTTCAGCCCCGTCGAGGGGGTCTTTCCAGTCTTTAATTTTCGACGGGTCGTATGGCAACTCGATAGTGAAGGTACTGCCTTCTCCCTCAACACTATCCACAGCAAGGCTGCCCTTCATCAACTCTACGATCCTTGCGCTAATGGAAAGCCCCAAACCCGTTCCCATTCTTTTCCGCGCTTCTTTGGAATCGATCTGGCTGAAATCGGCGAACAGATTGCCGATTTTGTTTTTCGGAATGCCGATACCCGTATCGGAAACTTCGAGGACGATCCACCGCCCCGTGTCTTTTTCATATGACGTCGCCGATAAGGTAACCCGGCCGTTTTCGGTAAATTTGCAGGCATTTCCCAGGAGGTTGAGCAACACTTGGCGTAACCGAGTGGCATCGGTTCTCAACGTCCCGACCCCATCGTCGATATGCGCTTCAAGGCTATTTCCAAACTGTTCGGCCAACGGTGCGATGGTTTCCATAACCTGCCCCAAAAGCGGCCTGAGGCTGGCTTCTTCGAGAGCCAACTCCATTTTGCCCGCTTCGATTTTCGAGATATCGAGAATGTCGTTAATCAGGTCCAGAAGGTGCTGCCCGGCCCGGTGAACCCGTTGAAGAGGTTCTTTATAGTTTTCGTCATCGAATTCAACGGCGTCTTCATAGAGCATTTCCGAAAGTCCGATGATCGAATTGAGCGGCGTACGCAATTCATGGCTCATCTTGGCGAGGAAATCGCTCTTGGCCGCATTGGCGCTATCGGCAACCTCTTTGGCCTTTTCCAGCTCACGGGTCCGGTCTTCCACCAGTTCCTGGAGGTGGTCTCTATGGCGTTCCAGCTCTTCCTCGGCTTTTTTGCGGTCGGTAATGTCACGCGCAACACCACGATATCCCAGAAATTCGCCTTTAAGGTCAAACCGTGGAAGACCACTAAAGGAAAGAAAACGCACCTCTCCGTCAGGTCGTCGCCACTGCATCTCGTAATCAGAGAACGACCGACGTCTTTCAATGAGCTTCAAGAATATATCCCAGTCCACCCGATCTTCACTCTGGTAGTGCCTAACCATCTCACCATGGGTCTTTCCAATGATACCCTCGGAACGCAGCCCCATGATTTCCCTGACTTCATCGGAAACGTAACTGAACCTGGAATCCGCCTCCATCTCCCAAAAACCATCTGAAGCCGACTCGGCAAAATGGCGAAAGCGTTCTTCGTTATAGCGAAGTTCATCCAGGAGATGATTGGCTCTCTCGCGCGCCCTGTTCAAGGCGTCGACCATATGTTCGATTTCGTTTTGCGCCCCCTCCTGTGGCGCTCGACCGCCAAAATGAATGGTTTCGTAGTGCTGACCGTCCGAACGCAGCGAAAGCTGTTGAGTAATCTCACTGAGCGGCCTGACAATAACACTCCGCAAAACCAGGAAGATGGCAACGGCGCTCATGGCGGCCGAAAGCAAAACGACGACGATCACCCGCGTCGCCTGATTGACCACCCGATCATAGATAAACTGTTCATCGACGAAAATTCGCAGCTCCCCGATATTGATTTCGGGGCGTCTCCCCTGCTGCTTATGAACGAGCGGAATAACCCGGTAAGGCTGTTGACCCTCTGTCGGCTTCCCTACGCTCAACAGAAAATCATCGACCCCTTCGACCACCACCGAACGAACGGCCTCGGCCCTCACCATTCCTTCGATGCTCAGCCTGACGCCGTCACGATCATAAGCCCAAAGCATCTGCGAAAGGCTTTGAGCATTGGACTCCACCACATCGTCAATCGTCGAGGCCAGAGCCTTATCCCACTCGTGCCCCTGTTTCAGCGCCAATCCAACGGCAAAAATCAAGCCGATGCCGAGGCTCACCGACAGGGTGACGATCGGCAAAATCAACGACAGGCGGCTTAGCCTACCGTTTTTTTGGACAGAACTGGTTTCCCGGGCCTTCATGCCGCCCCTCAACTTCGAGTCGATTTTTCTTACTGCTATAGTGCCCATAACATCAGGAAAGTCCAACACTTCAAGGCAATCGATGGTTCCTAAGGTTTGTTAAAAAACCTTACCAACACTTCATATGGTTCCTTAACCATTGAGCCGTTAGACTTTTGCCAAGCAGCATTTTGGCGAGGAACGACTTTTTTAAATGGACGCCGAAGAACAAGAAACCGACATGCCGGAAGCCGAAAACGGCGAAGAGAACGAACCGCTCGACATTGGGCCCAATCCGGGAGATCAAAGCCGAGCACTCGCCGAAACGGTGATTTCCTCCTTGATTGATCGCTTAATGGCCGAAGCCCGTAAGCGCGGCGGCACTCTTTCGCTCGACGACATTGAATATCTTTCAGTGGAAATGGAAAAGAAAACCGAGGCCCTTCAGGCGGTTTTCCAGCATTCTTTCGAAGAATACGTCCAGTCCCGCGAACGCGCCACCTGGGCGAAAGCCCGCAAGTTCCCCTTCGACCGGGTGATGGTCCAGAAATTCGTTCCGCTTTTCGCCGACCAGGGCAACCTCACCTTTGCCGAGGGCGGTTTATCGCGGCGTGTGTTGCCCGGCTTCTTCCTGGCGGTCAACAAGATGGTTGGCGCCGAGCATGTGGAAGACCTGCAAAACCGGATGCAGGTCGTCGTTGATCGTCACCCGGCAAGCGATGGCAGCGGCGATGCGGACTGGTACGCCGTCTATGGCGACCCCGAGGCCATCGACCTTCTCAACGAAGGCCTCATCGCCATGGCGCCCTATTTCGACGACATCGAACGGCGCAGCCGGTGGTTTTGCCATGTGGTCAATACGGCCCTTGCCCCGGCGCGCGAAGATGCCGCACCGGAAGAAAAAGAGTGGCAGATGGGTAATCTGGCTTTCGCCTCCATGTTCGAGGCTTTGTTTAAGCCCTTAGCCCCCCTGGTCGAAACCCCCGAAAGCCGCATTCATCTCAACGACACCTATGGCGCAGCCACGGCGGGCAACATCAAGCTGGCAATCAACGAAGTCGCCACCTTCAAGGCCCGGCATTAAAGCCGATTAATCTCTTTTCAGCAGAAACTCACGACCCAGCTTGATCGCCGCAACGCCGTCGTAAGAGACGATATCGGCCGTGGCATAAGTTTCCGACCACCGATCAGGCAGATAGGAGCCGGTGCCGATCACGTCGATAGGAGCGCCGACATCGGCCATTACCTTGCATTTGCCGACGCTAAAGCCTGAGGAAGCAACAATCTTAACTTTGTCATATCCGGCGTCATCAAGCTTTTCACGCATATAGAAAACGGCCGCCGCCGAAACGCCGGTGCCGACGAGATAGCGGAGTTCGGCTTCATTACGGTAGCGCCTGACGGCCAGGGGAACGTGCCGTTCAAGCACCGCATAGGAAGCCTGCGGGTCAAGCCCTTCGGCAAACCGGCCGCCATGGGTGTCGATCCGCACCGACAAAGCCCCTTTATCCACTAAGTCAGGAAAACGTTCGCAAACGGCAAGCGCGTCGGAAATTTCCTTGCCGTAGTAATCGACGAGAACGGCCAAAGGGTCGTCGGGGTAGGTTTCATAAAGCATCTCGGCGGCCCGCAGGGTCGACCCGGCATACCCGATCAGGCCGTGCGGCATGGTGCCCACCCCCCGCTCCTGGCCGAAATAATGGGCCGTTGCATCGGTGGCGTTGCCGATAAACCCGACAGCGCCGACCTGATTTCTCGCCGCTGCCGAACCGACCGAGGCCGCATAGGCCATCATCTCGGCCATCTCGGTTCCCGCACAGTGCCGCCCGTCCATGGCGAGAAAGGCCACGCCGGGCAAATCCATGCACATGGTATAGGCATTGTAGGCCGCCACCGAGGCCGGACCGATTTTCTGCAACAGCAGCGTTTCCAAATCGACCAGATGCTCGAAAGAGCCGGAAACATACATCAGCGGCTCGCCCGCCCCGACCCAGCTTCCTTCGGTATAGTTGGGCTCGATCTCGAAAGTCTGGCCCCGCTCGGCCGCAACGCTTTCCAGCCAGTCGATAGCCAGACACGGCGCAAAAATCACCGGTCGGCGCATAAAAACGGCATAGGTCACCCGTTTATCGCCAAACCGGGCGATAGCGTCTTTGGTTTTTAAGAAATAGCGGTCACTCCAAAGGGCGATCTCTTCGCCAGACTGCGAAGAGATCGCCCTTTGAGTTTTCTTTGCGGCCATATTTGGTCCCTAAAAAGGCTTAGGAAGCGGCAGCCTGTGCAATCTGGTCGCGCTCTTCCTTCAAGGCTTCGGCAATGAGGAAGGCCAGTTCCAGCGACTGTTCGGCATTCA
>CBDUMN010000055.1:0-23271 GCA_965368335.1 uncultured Rhodospirillales bacterium | reverse complement strand
GCCTAAAACAAGGGTCACGACGGGGTCCAAAACATTCTCCAACTATTCGTTGAAGCGTCCTATCAGAGTTGGGCTTAAAGGGGAAGAATATTGAGCCCGTCGACCCGCCAAACACCACCCGACGCTCCCTCCCCCTTGAAGTGAGAAAGTTTGGTCAAAGAGACGTTGTCGATGGTGAAATTGAGCGACTTGGAAGGGCTTAAATCCATCGCCAGGCCGAGCGCAGCGCGAATCGTCCCGCCATGGACGACACAGATGATATCCTTGCCGCCATGATGCTCGATAAGCCTTTGGTAAACGGCCGAGGCGCGCGCCTTGACCTGGGCGAAGCTTTCGCCGCCCGGCGGCACCACCTCGCCGGGAATACGCCAGTAGTCGCTGGTGTTGAAGTTCGGCTCACGCTCCAGTTCTTCCCAGGTTTTCCCCTGCAAAGCCCCAAAGTCCTGCTCGCCAAGATCGGCTTCCTCAAGTCTCAAGGCAGGGCTTAAACCACCCGCCTCAAGCAGGGCATCAGCCGTCTGGTGGGTTCGCTGCAAATGCGAGGTCACCCAAACCGCATCGCGGGGCAATTGCTTGGCGGTTCCTTCCATGAGAGCACGGTCGGACGTATCGCAGGCCGGATCGGACGCGCCGTAGATGTGTTTTTGCAAGTTGGGCACCACCGCATGACGGACCAACCAAAACCGGGTCTGGGTCATATGAGGGCGACCACCGTCACCAAGACGGCCCCCTCAGTGATCTGTTGAACCGCACCTACCACATCGCCCGTATAGCCGCCGATCTGACGGCGAGCCAGCCAGCCGGTAAATACGGCGCCCCAAAGACCGAAGATTACGGCGGCCAAGCCGTAAAGCAGATCAAGAAACAGGAAGGTAATGACAACGGCAAGGACGGCAGCCAAAATGGCCGTCTTATCACTTGGCCGCCCGGCGCTCACCGCCAGACCGTCCGAGCGCGCCATAGGCAAAACGGTCATGAGAGCGGGCATAGCGCCACGCGAAAGCGCCCCCGCGACAACCAGGGTTGCGAAAACCATTTCGGGAATAGCAATGGCCGCCATAGCCGAAACCCGGATACCGACGGAAAGCACCAAAGCCAGCATGCCGTAACTGCCGATATGAGAATCGCGCATAATGGCAAGCTTATCGGCCACCGTATGACCACCGCCAAATCCATCGGCCATATCGGCAAGCCCGTCCTCATGCAAACCGCCGGTCAGCACGATACTCACCAAAATAGCGGCAAATCCGGCTAAGAGCCCGGTCAGCCCCAGGCTGGTCGCCAGCCAATAGACTGCGCCCGAAATCGCCCCAATAATCATCCCGGCGAAAGGGAAGGCCCTAAAAGCGCGCGCAAGAGTACCGTCTTCCCATTGCACATCGATGGGAACGCGCGTCAAGAAAGCCAGAGCGACCTTAAAGTCGGTCCACCAGTTGCTCGGCGTCAAACGCCCATCCGGCGTGTCTTGGACGCCGTCGCCACTAAAAGAGGGTTCCGTTTCCGACACGATCGGTTATTGTCCCCGCAAAGATAAAAAGACCACACGCTCAAAGAGTGAACGTCCTCTAACCTACTGCATGGCCGAAGGAATTTGAACCATGAGCCGCAAATTACCCGAGATTAATACACTTAACGATATTCGAGCGATCTTAAGGGACCTTCCCGGACCCGACGATGCGGCGGCGAAATCGGCGGCTGCACGGGAACCGCAACTGACCAAACCGGAAGGTTCTCTCGGACGGCTCGAAGAACTCAGCAAGTGGCTGAGCACTTGGCAGGGCGCGCACCCACCGCGCATGAAAAAAACCCGTTGCGCCGTTTTCGCGGGCAATCACGGCGTGGCTTCCTTGGGCGTTTCGGCCTTTCCTTCCGAGGTGACCTATCAGATGGTCGCCAATTTCCGTACTGGCGGAGCGGCGATCAACCAGCTTTGCAAAACCTTCGACATCGACCTGGAAGTCTGCGAGATGGCGCTGGACGTGCCGACCGCCGATTTCACCCAAGGCCCGGCCATGGGCGATGAGGAATGCGCCGAGGCCATGGCTTTCGGCATGGATATGGTGAAAGACAAAACCGATGTCCTGTGCCTGGGAGAAATGGGCATCGGCAACACCACCTCGGCAGCCGCCATCTGCTATGCCTTGTTCGGCGGAAAAGCGGCCTTCTGGACCGGTCCCGGCACTGGCGTCGAGGGCGAAGCGCTCGGCCGTAAAACAGCCGTGGTGGCCGATTCCGTAATGCTCCACAAACCTGTCATGACCGACGCCCTTGAGGTCTTGCGTTATCTCGGTGGCCGCGAGTTGGCGGCGATTGCAGGTGCGGTGATCGGCGCGCGATTGAAAGGTGTGCCTGTGCTGCTCGATGGCTATGTTTCAACTGCCGCGGCAGCACCATTGCAGGTCTTTGCCCCCGGCGCACTGGACCACTGCAAAGTGGCTCATAACTCAGTCGAGCCCGGCCACATCAAACTGGCCGAATCCATCAACAAGCGTCCGCTGCTCAATATGGGTATGCGCCTGGGCGAAGCCTCCGGCGCAGCGCTGGCCGTCGGCCTGCTCAAATCCGCCGTAGCCTGCCACAACGACATGGCGACCTTCGCCGAAGCCGGAGTGTCCGGAAAGTCGGATCACGAGTAAAATTTACGCGTGCTGAAAGCACGCTAGATGGGTCTCAAGCGCCGACCGGGACTCCGCCCCTGGGCTCGCTCGCATTAGCTCGCAGGGCCTCAACGGCCCATACGGCTCGCGCTGCTCGCCTTAGAGCTTGGGTCAAGCTCTCCGAAAAACCTATCAGATGAATGGTTGAGCGAAGCGAACACGGCCACAAGCGTGGCCGCGCGGAGCGGCAGCGCAGCGAGCCCAGCGAACGGAGTGGGCCCCGGCGCCTGAGGGAGCCTAGCGAACCAAAGGTGAGCGAAAAATGAGAAAGGCCGGCCTCTTTGGGGGAAGAGGGCCGGCCCTTCGGGTAGGCGCCATAAGGGGGACAGGGGATTGTTTAGGAAACAATCATGGCGCTAATTTGTCCGAAATGTGGTTATTTATTGGCTTTCATCAGCTCGATAACAGCCTTGCGCTCTTCTTCCTTCTTCAAGCCGGCAAACGACATTTTAGTTTTCGGAACCAAATCTTTCGGCTTGGTCAGATACTTGTCCAGCGTCGCCTCATCCCAGGTCAAACCGGATTCCTGCATGGCTTTGGAATACTTGAAATCGTCCTTGGAAGCAGCCTTAGCGCCAAAAACGCCAAACAGGTTCGGGCCGACCTTCTTTTTGCCGCCTTCATCAATGGTGTGGCAGGCCTTGCACTTTTTAAACGACTTGTCCTTGTTCGGGTCGGCCTGAGCAGCGGTGGCCGACAGGGTCAGACCGGCGGCAACGGCAAGAGCGATGATATTAGTGATCTTCATGGTTTCGGTTCCTCTTTCTTAGTCGTGGAGCCGTGTTCCCTGGCCCCTTTGAATTCCGGTTTCATAGGGTTGGTGTTTCATTTTTTAGAACGGTTCACAAAAAAAATGAAAACTGCCCCCTTGGGGGAGCCTGTGAACCGGTGTAGGCTTTTTGACACAAATATTTCAGCACCTGAACCCTAAATCCGTTGTGCGTTTCGCCTGCCGGAAGAGGAAAATGAAAATCAGAGCATTCATATTTACCGGCCTGTTTCTGGCGCTCTTCATGGTTCTTCCCCGAAGTGCGGAGGCTTTTTGCGTCGAAAATAAGGTCATGGCGCCAATCCACATCCAGTCGTTGAGCCGGGGCGGTTTCAGCTCCAAGGTCCGGGCCAACGGCAGAGTTTGCGGCAAGACACCCAAAGGCCAGAAGCTGGTAACCGTGCTGGTCGTCATTGGCTATGAACCGGTAAGCGAAAACGGACGGCCCGGCTGGAAAGGCCAGTGCCGCGCCCAAATCCCACCGGATGCAACGGTCGTCGTTACCGGTCGAGGCAATGAAATCAAATGTACACGCAAGCAATAAGAGCGGGCTGACGGGAAACGGACCACCGGCATGGCATCTTCGCAGGCGGGCGAACTCCCCGCCGTTCAACCCAACGACCCCGACGGCCCTTTGGTTCTCGCCGTCCTAAACGGCGATCACCGGGCCTTTGAGCAACTGGTTGAGCGCCTGCGAACCCGGGTCTTCCGCTTCGTGCTCAAGCAGGTCCGCCGCCCGGAGGAAGCCGAAGATCTAACCCAGGAAACCTTCCTCGAGGTTTTTCGCAAGCTCGCCAATTTCAGGGGTGCATCGAGGTTTTCCACCTGGGTCATGGGCATTGCCCTCAATCTGGCCCGCAACCATCGCCGCAAAGCCCCCGAATACCGTTTCGATATGGCCGCCGAAGACGACGTGCCGGAAACGGCCGATTCCGCTCCATCGCCCCATCAATCCCTGGAGACCAAAGCCTTCGCCGGGGCTGTCCAGGAAGCCTTGAGCGCCCTGCCGGATGACGTGCGCGAAGCCGTGGTTTTGGTGTCGCTGGACGGGCTTTCTTACGAAGAAGCCGCCGCCATCGCGGAAACGCCGACCGGCACCATGAAAACCCGGGTATTTCGCGGGCGAAAGATGATGCGCGAAGCCATGGCGCGAAAAAAACAGGATGTTTTTTTGGAAACCGAGTGAACTTTCGACCGCTTAAAGGACACTAAAGAAGACCATGACCATCAACGACGACATTCTTGAGCTTTTAAGCCGTGGCCTCGACGCCGATTTGAACCGCGCGGAAATGCGTAGGCTCTACCGGCTCGTCGCCGAGGATGACGACGTGCGCGCCGAAGCAGGCGCTTTGGCTTTGATGGAAGATGACTTCGCCGCCTTCGCCGCAGATTTGGCCGAGGCCGAGCCCGGAAGCGAACTTTCCCACAAAATCCGCGAAGCCCTGGCCGAAGAACAGCAGAAACAACCTAAAGAAACCAAACAGTCTGGTGGTTTTCTCGGTTGGCTGCATTCACCCCACGGCATTTCCATGCAGCCCCTGTCTTTCGTCTCAGGGCTCGCCGTGGCCGCGCTGGCCTGGGTTTTGATCACTCCGGCCGCCGAACAGATGGGCATCGCTCCAAAACCGGAAATCGCCCGTTTCCAGGTCAGCGACATGCACTTCAAGCAAGCTGAAGCCGAAGTTGACTGGACCTATCAATTCATCGTCATGCCCGGCGGCGCAACGCGCGTGGCGCTCGACCAGGGCGACGATTTGCCCATGCATTTCCAGTTCGAAAGCACCGAACCCGCGCCCCTGACGGTGGCCCACCACAGTAAGAACCGCAAAAAACCGCAGCTCCATAGCTTTACGGTTGATGGAATCGGTGTGGCCGACCTGAAGAACCCTCTACCGGGCGATAGCCTGGTCGTTCACAACAACGGCCAAGTGCCGGTTGTGGTCTACGCCTACACCAACGGCTACGGCGGCTCCTGGGTGCTGCCCGCCGACAAGAACGGCGGCGGCACCAGCCTCTAGAACCTACTCGCCCTGCTGCAAGAGCAGCCCCTTCCGGCGCGCTACGGTAAACGTACGAAGGAAAAACAGGCTCGCCAGAAACATGTAGAGCAGGTTGAAACCGACGGCTCCCATCAGCAAATCGTAGCGGAATGCGCCCTCAAACAGCACCGAGCGCATCCCCTCGAAAACATAGGACGACGGTAGCGCCCAGGAAACGATCTGCACCGCTTCGGGCAAGGAGGAAACCGGGTAATAAATACCGCTGATTGGAGCAAGCAGGAAGATCACCAACCAACAAAGAGACTCCGCTCCCAATCCAAATCGCAAAACCAGAGAAACCACGACCAGTCCCACAACCCAGCCCGTGACCAGCAGATTGGCGAAAAACACCATCAAAGGCGGCCCCAAATCGAAAATCCAGACATCGAATAGGGGAAGCGCCAAAATGGCCGCTGGCGCAACGCTGATCAAGGTCCGAACCGCACTCACCGCCATCAGGGCCACAAGCATTTCCCAAGGCCGTAACGGGCTGACAAAAAGCTGGGCCAAGTTCCGCGACCACATTTCCTCAACGAAGGAAAACGAAACCCCCAGATTGGCCCGGAACAACACGTCCCAGAGCAACACCGCACTGATCAACACCCCGGCGGCTTCGGCAACCCAGGAACTATGCCCCATAAAGAACCGCGTGATGAATCCCCAGAGCACCATCTGAACCAGGGGCCAATAAATCAACTCGATCAACCGCGGCCAGGAAGATTTCAGCACGAATACATGACGCAGCATCATGCCCTTAAGGCGTTGTAGAGATCCCATCACGACGCCTCCTTTTGCCGGTCAGCAGCCGTCCTGCGCGCAATATGGAGGAAAACTTCTTCCAGGTTCTGGCGGCCATAGCGGTCGATCAACTGCCGGGGCGATCCCTCATCCTCAATGCGGCCCTCTTTCATCATCAACACATGATCGCAAAGCCGTTCGACCTCGGCCATGTTGTGCGAAGCCAGCAAAATAGTTGCGCCGGTACGCGCTCGATAGTTCTCCAAATAGCTACGCACCCAGTCGCCCGTATCCGGGTCGAGCGAGGCGGTCGGCTCGTCAAGCAGCAATAGAGCGGGTTGATTGAGCATCGCCTTGGCAAGGGCGACGCGGGTCTTTTGGCCTGCCGACAGGCTGCCGGTGCGCCGGGCCATCAACTTGGCGATATCCAATTCTTCAGCCAAGGTGGCAATTCGCTCCGGTATTCGGTCCAGCCCATAAAGATTAGCGTAAACCGTCAAATTCTCACGCACCTTGAGGCGGGCCGGAAGATCCACATAGGGGCTGGAAAAATTCATCCGGGGCAACGCCCGGTGACGATGGGCCACCATATCTTCCCCAAGAATCCGAATATCGCCGGCATCGGGCAGCAACAGCCCCAACAGCATGGAAAGCGTGGTCGTTTTGCCTGCGCCATTACCGCCGAGCAGCGCAGTGACGGAACCCGCCGAAACCGAAAAATCGATACCGTCAACCGCATGAACATCGTCAAAGAGTTTGGTTAGACCGCGGACCTCAATAATAGGGGAAGAAGAATCACTCAACGCCTAAACCCTTTTCTGCGGCGCATGTTGCGACGGCGATTTTCCTCGGCCAAAAGATTTTCGATATGACGCCCCTGAAAGAGCTGAATACCAACGGCCTGACCGAATTCCACCGCACCCCGGTCATCACAATGGCACAAGATAATCCGCGCTTCGCCCATCTCCTCAATCACCGCCTTCAGTTCATCGATAGTCATGGTTTCTTCGTTGAGCAGCGCAGGCGACCAGCGCAGCTTGACCAAATCGGCGCCCATTTTCTTCCGATTGGCGTAAGGGAGAGAGTATTCATCCAATCCATCGATACAGATGCGGTAGCCCCGCTCCTTGATAAAATCGCGGGCGAAAACGAAGGAATTGAGATCGGAAATAATATCGACCCAATGCAGCTCGATGATCATGCTGCCCCGCATGGAAGCGATGATCTGATCGTCGAAGCGCAAAAAATCCTGAGAAAGCAACGTCGCGATATTAAGGTTGATGCTGATCTCACCAGTCATGTTGCGGTTGTCGGTTTTCGTCAACATGGACAGGACGCGCTTATCCAACGTTCCGGTCAAATGCTGGAACAACCATTGGCTGGACCCCAGATTGATATTGGGCATCAGGGTCTGCTGAAGATCGTGAATAGCGATAAACAGTTCGCTGAACACCTCTTGGGGAATGCTGTCGCCAACCAACGAACAGATAAACTGACGGCGCACCATGTTGGTTAAATCAGCGCGCAGAAGGGCGTTTTCCAGGCGGCTCAACTGGCGTGGCGTCATGGGTTCGCCGACTTGCTCATTGGCGATCAAATTTGACCGGCCGCCCTCTCCCCCGGCTTTCTTTGCTTCCCTTCCGACTTGGGCGGACGCCCATTCCTGGACCATGGAGAGCAGTTGGTCGTACTGGGATTCCACATTGTACCAACTGCACAGTTTGTCTTCGGCCTTGGCCCCCGTATTCTCCAGCAATGGGTCGTCGCCAAATAGAAATTTCAGCTTCACCACCGCCGTATCCACATGGTCTTTGGCGTCTTTTTTGTAAATCAGCATCAGGTCCGAGTTTTCCAGCATGAACAACTGGCCCTGAAGGTTTTTAACCAATGGATCGAAGGTGTTGGCCGCCGCCCGCACATGATGGTCGCGACGGTTGTAGGGCTTGAGCCGCGACAGATGGATCAAAACGGCGGCGCGGCCGGTTTTATGCTTCTCCAGCCGTTGAATATAATCAAGCAGCAGGCTTTCCTGGCTGGGAGGGGCGTTCATGGCGTTTTCCTTCCCATTTTCGCCGCCATGGCGCGGATCAGGTTATCGGTAAACCGCCCCTGAAACTGCGTAATGCCGAGGGTCAGACCGAACTTAATGGCGTCTTCGGAATCGATACGGACCATCAGCACCCGAGGGGCTCCCATCGCGGCAACCATGCCATGCATCTCATCGATTCTTTGGCTCGACGCCCCAGACACATACTCTTCACCCCAATAAACCTTGAAATAGTCGGGCTCCAACCCTCCCGGGTCGAAAAACTGAAGCGACAATGGATTGAGCCCATCAATCAGCACCTTATAGCCCTTTTTCTGCAAATGCTTACGCGCCATGGTGTAGCGCGGCAGATCGGAAAAAACGTCCATGGTCTGAAATTCGATAACCACTTTTTCCGCATCACGGCCAACAGCGGCGTTAAAGGCCTCAAATTCACGCGTGAAAACCGTGGAAAGATTGAGGTTGAGGCTGATCGGATGCTTCATCCCCCCCATATCGCGCTGCCCCATGGCCGTCAGCATCCGCCGGTCCAGTTCTTCCGTAAAGTACTGAAACAGCCAGGGGTTTCCCAACAGGTTGGTGCCCGGCGTGATCCGTGTCTGGAGATCGGCAATCGACACATAGTGTTCCCGGAACAGCATCTTGGCGTCGCCCCCGCCCCCTATGCGAATGGCTGCCTGATGGCGAATCAGATCATAAATATCGGTGTTGCGCAGAACCGTAATGGCCTTATCGAGCGTTTCCGGCGTCAGGGGTTTGCCCGCCATGGCTTTCATCGCCGTCGGATGCGCCGCCCGTTTATTACCGGCAACCTGAGGGCCGAGCTCGGTGATTTCCTCCATAGCGCTCAGGAAATCTCTGTACTGCCCCTGAAGATCGTACCAAGTGACGAAAGCCGCATCGTCATCTAAAAGCGGATCTCCCTTGAAAAGGCTGCGCACCTTGGAAAGTGCGGCATCGATATCACCTTCGGGAACGTCCTTGCTCATTAAAACCATATCGCCCCCGGCGAGGGCGAAAAGCTGCGAATCGGTCCCATTAATCAAAAAATCGAACGCCCGCTCGGCGATACGCAGATGGTGGGGTTGACGGTAGTGGTCTTTCAGCAACGACAGATGCAAGTGAACGGCCGAGCGACCTTGTCGCGTCCGCTCAACACGGCGCACCTGGTCAAGCAAAAGCTTTTCCGGCGTTAATTCGGTACCTGTCGGCAATGCGTCATTCATTCATATGGCTCAGAGCAATTCGCGTGGTGATTTATTGGTTCTACCGGGCACCCGGCCCGCTTATTTAGACGGATCAAGAGTATGGGGTCAAACCCTGCAAAAAAGGTAAAAGAATCCTCATTCTACCGAAAAAACGCCAATTCAGACGCAGGCGGCACGAAGCTTTTGTTTTCTTTAGAGTTTGGTGCTAAACCAAGGCGGTTCCAAGGCGAATCGCGCCTCGGCTTGAAATTTCATGGGGATAGATAGAGGTATGTTCTCTCGCAAGCGGGTTTTGGTAACGGGCGGAGCCGGTTTTTTGGGGTCCCACCTCTGTGAGAGGCTTCTGGAGCGGGATTACGACGTTCTCTGTCTCGACAACTTCTTTACCGGCGCGAAAGAAAACATCGCCCATCTGATGGGCAACCCCTATTTCGAATTGCTGCGCCATGACGTGACTTTCCCGCTCTATCTCGAAGTCGATGAAATTTACAATCTCGCCTGCCCCGCCTCACCGGTGCACTACCAGTTCGATCCGGTGCAGACCACCAAAACCAGCGTCCATGGCGCCATCAACATGCTGGGGCTCGCCAAACGGACCAAGGCCAAAATCTTTCAGGCTTCGACCAGCGAAGTTTACGGCGACCCGGAAATACACCCTCAGCCGGAAAGCTATCGCGGCGCGGTCAATCCCATTGGCCCGCGCGCCTGCTACGACGAAGGAAAACGCTGCGCTGAAACCCTGTTTTTCGACTACCACCGCCAGCACAATCTCAACATCAGAGTCGCCCGTATTTTCAATACTTACGGCCCCCGGATGCACCCCAACGACGGACGGGTGGTTTCCAATTTCGTCATCCAGGCCTTGAAAAACGAGCCGATCAGCATTTACGGCGATGGCAGTCAGACTCGTTCGTTCTGCTACGTCGACGACCTGATCAACGGCTTTCTCAAGCTGATGGATGCGCCCGACGACGTGACGGGGCCGGTCAACATCGGCAATCCGGGCGAGTTCACCATCAAGCAACTGGCCGAAATGGTCATCGAAATGACCGGCTCCAAGTCGGAGTTGACTTTCCAGCCCTTGCCCCAGGACGATCCGCTGCAGCGTTGCCCTGACATCACCAGGGCGAAAGAACAAATCGGTTGGGAACCGACGATTCCTTTGCGCGAAGGCCTGGAAAAGACCATCGCCCATTTCAAGACGATCATCTAGGGTCAGGACCCTAGCGGCACCTTTTGATCGGAGAGAACATGACGGATGTTTCGGCCCTTGTCTCCCTGACCCAGCGCCTCAAAGACGCCAAGGTGCTCTGCGTCGGCGATTTGATGCTCGACCGTTTCGTCCATGGCGATGTGGAACGCATTTCTCCCGAAGCGCCCATCCCGGTTTTCCGCGTCACCCGCGAGACCGAAATGCTGGGCGGGGTCGGCAACGTAGTGCGCAATATCGACGCCATGGGAGGCTCGCCGCTTCTGGTTTCGCTGGTTGGGCAAGACGATACGGCAAAAGCGGTTAAGGCTCAGCTTGCCGCCGTTTTACGGCTTTCGGCCAACCTGATCGAAGACGAAACGCGCCCGACCACCATCAAAACCCGCTATCTGGCCGCCGGGCAACAAATGATGCGGGCCGACCGGGAAACCACGGCGGCCATGGGCGACAGCCAGCGCGCTCAGTTGATCGACGCCGTCGAAAAGGCTATGCCCCACGCCGACGTGGTGGTGCTATCCGACTACGGCAAGGGCGTGTTAGGCAACGGCGTCGCCGCGCAATTGATCGAAATTGCGACAAAAGCCCAAAAGCCGGTTCTCGTCGATCCCAAAGGCCTCGATTACGCCGTCTATGGCGGAGCCACCTTGGTCACGCCCAATCGCAAAGAACTGCACGAGGCGACGGGTCTGCCGACGGGCGATGATGGTGAGGTCATCGCGGCAGCCCAGAAACTGATCGACGATCACGGCATCAAAGCCGTCATGGCGACGCGCAGCCAAGATGGCATGACTCTGGTGAAAAACGACGGCGCAATCAGCCATTTCCCCGCCGAGGCAAGGGAAGTTTTCGACGTCTCGGGTGCAGGCGATACGGTGGTCGCAACCCTTGCCACCGCCTTGGCCGCAAGTGGCAGCCTGGAACAAGCCGCCCAATTGGCCAACGTTGCCGCTGGCATCGTGGTCGGCAAAGTCGGCACGGCGGCGGTCTACGAAGCGGACTTGACGGCAGGCCTGCGCCACAGCGAAATTTCCGACGCAGAAACCAAGACGGTCGAATTGGTTTCCCTGCTCGAAGACGTCGACCGCTGGCGCAAGTCGGGACTTAAGGTCGGCTTCACCAACGGCTGTTTCGATCTTCTTCATCCGGGCCATGTTTCCCTGCTCAAACAAGCCAAAGCCGCCTGCGACCGGCTGGTAGTCGGCTTAAACAGCGACGCCTCGGTCAAACGCCTGAAAGGCGAAGAGCGCCCCATTCAATCGGAGGCCTCGCGGGCCACGGTGCTCTCATCCCTTTCGGATGTGGACCGTGTCGTGCTTTTCAGTCAGGACACGCCCTTGGAATTGATCGACGCCATCAAGCCGGACATCCTGGTCAAAGGAGCCGACTATACGGTCGAGACCGTGGTGGGAGCCGATGTCGTCCAGGCCCACGGCGGCAAAGTCGTTTTGGCCAATCTGGAAGACGGTCACAGCACCACCGGGACCATTTCCCGGATGAACCGGTGACCGCGGACCCGCAACCCTACCTGTTTTACGGACTGGCCTGGCTTGTTTTCGGCCTTTTTCATAGCTTTTTAGCGGGCCGACGCCTCAAAAAGTTTTGCGGCCCTTACGCACGCTTTATCTACAACATCATTGCAACGATCCAAATCATCGCCGTTTTCGCCGTCGGGCGTTGGCTCTTTAATGATATCCCGTCTTTCGACCGGCCCGACCTGCTCCGTTGGGCGCTCACAGCCGGACACCTTGCCGCCTGGGCTCTGTTTCTCGTTATCCTGCGAACCTACGATCTCGGTCTGCTGGCCGGAACTGCCCAAATCCGCGCCGCTCGAACCGGCAAAATCTTAAGCGACGAGGAAGCCCTGCATCTGGACGGGTATCATCGTTACGTTCGACACCCCCTTTATGCGGCAGCTTTCCTCATTTTCTGGACAAGCGTCTCCTCCCCTTACGGACTGGCGACGGCTGTCTGGGCGAGCCTCTACCTGATAGTTGGCGCAACCATCGAAGAGCGGCGGCTTATTCACCTTCATGGCGACCGTTATGCAGCCTATCGCCAGAAAGTTCCCGCCTTCATTCCCTGGCGGGGGCGGGTTATCTAGAGTATCTTGCACACGCATCCGTTTAATAGTGAAAAGGCCTCGCCGTGGCAGACGAACAACAGCAAGAAAAGTCGGTCAAACATTTCACGGACAAACGCGCTCAGGTCTATGACGATCTGATCCGTCAGGTCGTGCCGGGTTATGACGTTCTGCATAAAATGACCGGGCTGCTCCTTCAGGCCGAACTGCCGGAAGAGGCTCGCCTGTTAGTCGTCGGCTCAGGTACCGCTTCCGAAATCAAACTCCTGGCAGACGCCTCGTCGCAGTGGCGGTTTACCGGTGTGGAACCAGCGGCAGGGATGAACGCCGTGGCCCGCCAACGCCTTTCCGACGCGGGGCTCGATGAACGCGCCCATCTGGTCGATGGCTATGTGACCGATCTTGCCGAAGAAACCAACTTCGACGCCGCAGTGATGCTGCTGGTCATGCATTTCGTCCAGGACGACGGCAGCAAGGAAAATCTACTGAAAGGTATCGCCAAACGCCTCAAGCCGGGCGCACCGCTTATCCTGGCCGACCTTCACGCCGACGTGGAAGGCCCGCGGTTCAAAAGATTTCTCGACCATTGGCGGGACTGGCAGCTCTCTTCCGGCATGCCGCCCGAACAGGTCGAGAAAGGTTTCCAAACGCTGATCAAGGACGTCGCTTTCGTGCCCGAAGAAAGAATACTTTCACTTCTCCACGAGGCGGGCTTTAAAACCGTCGAACCGTTCTACGGCGCTTATCTGTTCGGCGCCTGGATCGCCTGGAAGGAATAGGGAGCCCGCTCCCGCCCTGCACGATGCGCCCAGGCTCCTTTTCCACCGGCTTTTTGCTAACCGCCCTGGTCGCCTTCGGCCCGGTCTCGACCGATCTTTACCTCCCCTCACTGCCCGCCATGACGGAAGCCTTCGGGACCGACGTCTCGCAGGTGCAATTGACCTTGAGCCTGTTCATCGCGGGGTTCGCCGTCTCACAAATCATCTTCGGCCCCCTCTCCGACCGTTTCGGGCGGCGGCCGGTTCTGCTTGTCGGGTTGTTAATTTATTTTGCCGCCTCCGTGGGGGCAATCTTCGCCACAGGGATCGACCAGCTGATTGTCTGGCGATTCATCCAGGGCATCGGCGCAGGGTCCGGGCCGGTTCTCGGCCGCGCCGTGGTGCGCGATCTTTATGAAGGCGACGCGGCGGCGCGCGTACTTTCCTATATGTCTTCGGCCATGGCCCTCGCCCCTTTGGTCGCCCCAATCCTGGGGGGGCAGCTAGAACTGGCTTTCGGCTGGCAATCCAACTTCGTTGTATTGGCGATCTTTGGCGGGGCGGTCCTTACCGCAAGCTGGAAAATGCTGAAAGAGACCAACAAATATCTGGACCGGCAGGCGGTTAACCCTCTGCGCATGGCGGAAAACTACGGTCGACTTATCAAAAACCGCACCTTCATCGGCTACACCCTGGTTGTGTCTTTTTCCTATGCCGGTCTCTTTTGCTTTATCTCCGGCTCGTCCTTCGTGCTGATCGACTTATTGAAAGTGCCGACCGAGTATTTCGGATTCTGCTTCGCCGCTGTGGTGGCGGGATACGCTTCGGGAAGTTTCGTCACCGGTAAATTGACGAGCACCTGGGGCATTCCAAAGCTTGTTGCATTCGGCGGCATATTGGCGCTCGTCGCAGCGCTTACCCTGGCCGGTCTCGCCTGGAGCGGAATAGAAACGGTAGCGGCCGTTATCGTCCCCATGCCCTTGGTATTCTTCTCGCTCGGCTTTTGCCTCCCAACGGGAACGGCGGCGGCTTTAAGACCTTTTCCCAAAATCGCCGGATCGGCCTCGTCCCTACTCGGCTTTATCCAGCTCTCCACCGGCGCTTTGGCCGGGGCCGCGGTCGGATTGCTCCATGACGGAACGACCCGTCCGATGACAACCGTGATGGCCGTCTTGCTGCTGGCGGCTGTTCTTTCCTTCTACGGGCTTGCCAAGCAGGCCAGAGAAGCCTAACACAGGGGCCGTCTGTCTAAACTACGGGGATACGGGCATGAACTATATTTTCATCGGGATGCGCGGCGCGGGGAAATCCAACGTATCGCGACGGCTTTCCGTGATGGTCAAACGGCCGGTCTTCTCCACCGATTTGATGATCGAATATGAAAACGGCGGCAAAACCATCCCCCAGATTATTGAAGACAACAACGGCGACTGGCGTGCTTTCCGCGACATGGAATACCAAACACTGCTTAAAATCGCCAAGCTCGATGAAATCATCATCGACTGCGGCGGCGGCGTGATCGTCGACCTCGATGAAAACGGCAACGAGATTTTTAGTGACCGAAAGGTCGCCGCTTTAAGAAGCTGCGGCACCATTATCTGGCTCAAAGGCGATATCAAAAAACTGGCCGCCAAGACCAAAGGCAGCGAGAAACGTCCCACCCTGGACGCCCGCAAATCGGCAGAAGAAATTCTAGAACGTCGTCTGCCTTTCTATATCAAAGCCGCCGACGTGGTGGTCGACATCGGTGACAAAAAGCGCCGAGAAATCGCCGACGATATCTTCGCCATGATTAACGCCGGAAAAATTTAACCACCGAACAGGTCTTTGAAAAAACGGCTCAAGGCGTCGCTTTCCGGTTCCGCCGGTTCTGCAGGCCTGGGTGGAGCCTTGGGTTTAGGCCTAGCTTTGTAGCGGCCTTCCCCATAGGCCGCTTGCATGATTTCGCGCCAGAGCCTTGCCGGAAGCCCGCTCCCGGTGACCTTTTTCATCGGCGCTCCGTTGTCGTTGCCAACCCAGACACCGGCGACCAGTCTGTCGGTGAAGCCAATGAACCAGGCATCGCGAAACTCCTGGCTAGTGCCGGTCTTGCCATAGGCCCTGCGGCCAAATTGCGCTGCACGACCACTTCCTTTCGACACCACCTCGGCCATAATTTCCTTCATAGAATTGACCACCGCCGGAGCGACAACCCGACCCGGCCCGCCGCCTGAACGCTCAAACAGAGTGCGGTTGGCCGCATCGCTCACCCTGGCGATCCCGTAAGGCCAAACACCGTAGCCGCCATTGGCGATAGCCCCATAAGCCGCGGTCAACTCCATCAAGGTCGTTTCACCCGCGCCAAGAGCGATACTTGGATGCGTATTGAGCGGGCTTGTGATGCCCAGCCGTCGCGCCGTGTCGGCGACCTTGGCGAATCCGGCCTTCTGCCCCACCTTGACCGCCACCGTATTGACCGAGCGGGCGAAAGCGGTTTTTAAGCTCATGGGACCGGCATATTTGCCATCGATATTCTGCGGTTTCCAATCGCCAATGGAGACCGGCCCGTCGGTCATGGTGCTGCCGGGCGAAAGGCCTGCCTCGAAGCCCGTGAGATAAACGAAGGTTTTAAATGCCGAGCCGGGCTGACGTAGGGCCTGGGTCGCCCGGTTGAACTGGCTTCGGTTGTAGCTCCGCCCACCAACCATGGCGCGGATCGCCCCATCGTGAGACAGCACCACAACGGCGGCCTGGGTCGCCCCGGCCTTAACCCCGGCGCCGACCAACATGCGCTCAACCGCAGTTTCGATGCGCAATTGTAAAGACGCATCGAGCGTCGTCGTAACTCGAATATCGCGCCCCACCGCACCGATGAAGCCATTGACCCGGCCCATGATCCAATCGGAGAAATACCGCCCGGTGCGCTTTTCCTGCCGCGCTTCCAGATAGGCCTTTCCCTGGCGCGCCTTGGCTGCCTGGGCTTCGGCAGCAGTGACGTATCCGGCAGCGACCATGGCGTTCAATACTACTGCGGTGCGTTTCGCCGCAAGGTCAGGATTGCTGGCCGGATTATAACGTGAAGGGGCTTTTAAAAGACCGGCCAGCAGCGCCGATTCATAAAGCGTCACATGGCGCGCCGATTTTCCGAAATAGCGCCAGGAAGCCGCCTCCATGCCGTAGGTCCCGGCCCCCAAATAGACCCGGTTGATATAGAGGGTCAGGATTTCATCTTTGGTAAACGTCCGCTCCAGCCAAAGGGCGAGCAGAACCTCCTGAACCTTGCGTTTCAAGGTGCGTTCGGGCGTGAGAAAAAGGTTTTTCGCCACCTGTTGGGTCAGGGTCGAGCCGCCTTGCACTACGCGCATGGCCTTCAGATTGGCCCACATGGCCCGGGCCAAACCGCGCAGATCCATGCCCCAATGGTCGTAAAACCGGCGATCCTCGGTCGCCATGATGGCTTGGGGGAGGGTTGGCGCAACCTCGGAAATATCGACCGGTCTGCGATAGTCGTCGCCAAAGGAAGCCAAACGTTCGCCGCCTGCCGCCAAAAGGGCCACGGCGGGCCGCCGGGTGGTTTGAGCAACGGCCTCTTCCACATCGGGCAAATCGTAGGCCAGCCAAGCGAGAACCGCACCACCGACAACGACACCCCAAATGGCTAGAACAACCATCCATTTTGCTATGAAGGCGACGACTTTCCCACGACTCCAGGAAGAGCCGGAATTGCCGTTTTCTTTAGGTTTTGCCGCCGTTTTCGCCATGCCGCACTGTCACCCGGCGGGCTTCAAAAAAGGGTTAATTTAGGGACGGCGGCAATGATTAATTTTATGCAGGGTTTCCGGCTCGATGACGGCGTTTTTGAAGTTGCAACGCCAGATTTCCGCCCCGGCGAATACCGCTTCGGTCAAGACCGCATTTCTAAAGTCCGCATCGGAAAGATCGGCATCGGAAAAATCGGCCCGGGTAAGGTTGGTGTAGGTCAGAACCGCCTCATTGAGATTGGCCCGAACGAACACCCCGCCGGAAAGGTCGGCATCGCTGAAATCTACCGCCCTCAGGTCGGCATCGGTGAAATCCACCCCAGCAAGTTTCGCTTCACTCAAGTCGTGGCCGACCAGAACCGCGCGGCGCCCCCTTTCCACATCCTTGAGCCACATGGCGTGGTCTTCAATGACTTGTCGAAGGGTTGCGCTATCCATTGCTAGACGTCCAGATTGGCGACGTTGAGAGCGTTGCTTTGAATGAAATCGCGGCGCGGCTCAACCACATCGCCCATCAGCGTCGAGAAGACCTCCTCAGCCTCGTCCACATGCTCCACCCTAACCTGCAACAATGAACGGGCGTTGGCGTCAAGCGTCGTTTCCCAAAGCTGCTCGGGATTCATTTCACCCAGCCCTTTATAGCGCTGAATGGCGATCCCCTTGCGCCCTGCCTCCATTATAGAGTTATAGAGCGACACAGGACCGGTAACCATTTTCTCGATGTCTTTGACCATCATGGTGGCGTGCTGCAGATAGAATTGCTGCAGCCGTCCGGCCATGGCGTCCAGCTTCCGAGCCTCTGCCGAACGGATCACCGGATCGTTCAGCAAATGGCGTTCCGTCACCCCACGCAATGTCCGGGTAAACTCAAGACCGCCCTCAGCCGCAGGGCCGCCGTGCCAGCCCTGGGATTCCGGCGGCTCCAGAGCGTCGAGACGCTTGGCGACATAGACCGCCACTTCTTCGGCATGGCTCTGATCATCGAGCACTTTCGACGACAGCGCGCCCGAAATGGCCGCTTGCTCAACCAGATTGATCGGCGCGCGCCGGGCCAGCTCGGCCAGCAGGCCTTTCATGCCCCGCGCTTCTTCGATGAGATTTTTCAGATCGTCACCCGCCACCTGCGTGCCGTCATGCAAGGTCAGCTTACAATCACCCATGGCGACGCCGATCAGATAGTCGTCGAGCGCCCGGTCGTCCTTGAGGTAGACCTCCGATTTGCCCCGCTTGGCCTTATAGAGCGGCGGCTGGGCGATATAGAGATAGCCGCGCTCGATAATCTCGGGCATTTGACGGAAGAAGAAGGTCAGCAACAAAGTCCGGATATGGCTGCCGTCCACGTCGGCGTCGGTCATGATGATGATTTTGTGGTAGCGACATTTTTCGATATTGAAGTCTTCACGGCCGATCCCGGTACCCATGGCGGTGATCAGCGTACCGATTTCCGCCGAACTGAGCATCTTGTCGAAGCGGGCCCGCTCGACGTTGAGAATTTTACCCTTCAAGGGCAGGATCGCCTGAGTCCGCCGGTCGCGGCCCTGCTTGGCCGACCCACCCGCCGAATCACCCTCGACGATGAACAGTTCGGACAGCGATGGATCGCGCTCTTGGCAATCGGCCAGCTTGCCGGGCAGCGAGCTGATATCCAGTACGCCCTTGCGCCGCGTCAGTTCGCGGGCCTTACGCGCCGCCTCACGGGCCGTTGCGGCCTCAATAATCTTACCAATCACCGAACGAGCCTCGTTGGGATGCTCCTCAAACCACTGGGCAAGCTTTTCGTTGACGATACTCTCAACCACCGGACGGACCTCGGACGACACCAGCTTGTCCTTGGTCTGCGAGGAGAACTTCGGATCGGGCACCTTGACCGAAAGGACGCAGGTCAGCCCTTCGCGAATATCGTCGCCGGTAACGTTGACCTTGGCCTTTTTCACCAGACCGGTCTCGTTGGCGTAGTTGTTGACGCAACGGGTCAGCGCACCGCGGAAGCCCGCCATGTGGGTGCCGCCGTCGCGTTGGGGAATGTTGTTGGTAAAGCAGAGCGTGCTTTCGTGATAGCTGTCGTTCCACTGCATGGAAAGCTCGACGCCGATATCGTCTTTTTCGCCCGAACAATAGATAACCGGCTCGTGTAGAGCGTTTTTCGCCCGGTCGAGAAACTTGACGAAAGCGACCAACCCGCCCTCGTAGAACAACTCCACTTGATGGGGTTCCGGGTGGCGTTTATCGACCAACAGAAGCTTGACGCCCGAGTTGAGGAAAGCCAACTCACGCAGCCGGTGCTCAAGGGTCGAAAAGTCGAACTCGGTCATGGTGAAGATTTCACCATCGGGAAGGAAGGTCACCTGGGTGCCTTTCTTGCCATTGGCCGGGCCGACTTCCTCGAGGGGCGAAACGGCTTCGCCGTTCTTAAAGTTGAGCACATGCTCCTTGTCGTCACGCCAAATACGCAGTTCCAGCGCAATGGAAAGGGCGTTGACCACCGACACCCCGACCCCATGAAGACCGCCCGAAACCTTGTAGGAGTTGTTGTCGAACTTACCGCCGGCATGCAACTGGGTCATGATGACCTCAGCCGCCGACACCCCTTCTTCCTCGTGCATATCCACCGGAATGCCCCGACCGTTGTCGGATACGGTGACCGAGCCGTCGCCGTTGAGGATGACGTAGATATCGTCGCAGTGACCGGCCAGGGCCTCATCGATGGCGTTATCGACCACCTCATAGACCATGTGGTGCAGGCCGGTGCCGTCATCGGTGTCGCCGATGTACATGCCGGGGCGTTTGCGCACCGCCTCCAAGCCTTTCAAGACCTTGATCGATCCGGCGTCGTAGCTTTCGCCGTTTTCGTCGGGAGTTTGGTTGATCTCGTCGGTCATGTCGCAACAACTTCTTTCAAGGGTTACTCAAAAAAACAAAACGCTAAAGCGCGGCGTCGGAAACCACCGCATCCTCCACCCGGAGGAACTTGGCCCGCCCCAGCAAAGGAGCAAAGACCGTTTCATCGGTTCCGGTAAGCCAGGCCTGACCGCCCAGAACCTCTATTTCGTGGAACAGCGCTTCGCGCCGTTCCTCGTCCAAGTGCGCCGCCACCTCATCGAGCAGCAGCACCGGCGCAGCGCCCCGTTCGGCAGCCTGAAGCCGGGCGTCAGCCAGAACGATGGCGATCAGTAGAGCCTTCTGCTCACCCGTCGAACAGAGCCCGGCGGGCATATCCTTCGCCACATGGGTCACAGCCATATCCGTACGGTTGGGACCATCGGAAGCCGACCCCGAACGAGCGTCTTCTTCCCGCGACCCAGCCAGAATACCGCGCAGTCGCTCTTCGGCCTCCAATGCCGGACGCCCTTCGGCCAGCCAGCCCTCAACGGTGCCGTTAATCGCCACCTTGGCCCGTGGAAAGGGCCCTTCAGCCCGCTGGCAAGCGGCATCCAGGCGCGTCGCCATATCGAGCCGCGCGGCCGCCACGGCCACACCTTTTTCGGCCATCGTTCCTTCCAGCGCACCGAGCCAGCTGGCATCCCGATTGCCGTCGCCCAAAAGCTTGTTCCGTTCGCGGGCCGCTTTCTCCCAAGCTCCGACCCGCCCGGCGTGGGCCGGATCGAAACCGTAAATCAATCGGTCGAGAAAACTCCGCCGCGCCGAAGCGCCTTCGAGAAACAACCGGTCCATTTGCGGCGTCAGCCAGACCGCGCTCATATGTTCTGCCAGCTCCACCTGACCCCGCGCCGGTTGTCCATCGATACGAACCAAACGCCTCTCACGTCCGTTCCTCTGGGCTTCGGGGTCGCGCCCGGTACCGATTTCCACTTCGCCTTCCGGCGTCTTGATCTTGGCCGCCACACCCCAGGAAGCCTGCCCGTCCCCCCCCCGCGTTAGCTCTTCGGTCTTAGCACGACGCAGCCCCCGCCCGGGAGTGAGGAAGGAAAGCGCTTCCAGCACATTGGTTTTGCCCGCCCCGTTGGGCCCGGTCAAAATCACCGAGCGCCCATCGCTATCGATGCGTTGAAAGGCGTAGCAACGGAAATTGGTCAAAGTTAGCCTGCCAACCGCCAAAGCGGCGGGAGCAGGGGCTTGGCCCGTTTCCAAAGTCAAAACCTGAGCGGTAATCGCCACGTTCTCCTAAACCCGCATGGGCATCAAGACATAGAGCGCGCCCGCATCGGCAGAATCGCGGATCAGAGTCGGCGATGCGCCATCGGCCAAGGCAAATTGGGCCGTATCGCCTTCCACCTGCTGGATGATTTCGAGCAGGTAGCGGGAGTTAAAGCCGATTTCCAGCCCCTCGCCGCTGAAGGCCACTTCCAGCTCCTCTTCCGCCGAACCGCTTTCCGGGCTATGGGCGGAAAGTGTCAATATGCCATCGGTGAGCGCCAGCTTCACGGCACGGGATTTTTCCGACGAGATGGCCGAAACCCGGTCCACGGCCTGGGCCAGGGTCTTGGCGTCCAGTTCAAGCATCTTGTCGTTGCCCGAAGGAATGACCCGCTGATAATCGGGGAAGGTGCCATCGATCAATTTTGAAGTCAGCACCGCATCGTCGAAAGCGAATTTGATTTTGGTTTCGGACAGGCTGATCTCGACGGAGTCGCCCGTCTCATCAATCAGCTTGCGCAACTCGGCCACCGTTTTGCGTGGAATGATGACGCCGGGAATGCTCTCAGCGCCCGCGGGCAAAGGCAGATCCATGCTAGCGAGGCGGTGACCATCGGTGGCTACCGCGCGCAGCACCGGGGTGCCGTTCGCATCGGCGGCATGAAAATAAATACCGTTCAGATAGTAGCGGGTTTCCTCGGTGGAGATGGCGAAGCGGGTGCTGTCGATCATGGCGCGCAACTCACCCACCGGCACGGAGAAGGTCGCCGCATAGTCGCCGCCGGCCATTACCGGGAAGTCCTCGGTGGGCAGGCAAGCCAGGGTGAAGTGGGACCGCCCGGCGCGCAGTGACAACTGGCCGGGGTCTTCGGTGCAATCCAGCTCCACCTGAGCGCCGTCAGGCAGCTTGCGGACAATTTCGTAAAGCGTATGGGCCGGAGCCGTGGTCAGCCCCGAAACGGCCACCTCGGCACTCACCGTCTCGACGATATCGAGATCCATATCGGTGGCGTTTAAGGAAATCGCGCCGTCCTTGGCTTCGATTTTCACGTTGGAAAGAATGGGGATCGTATTGCGTCTTTCAACCACACTCTGGACGTGGGTGAGTGATCTGAGAAGGGCTGCCCGCTCGATAGTGATCTTCATGGTGATTCGCTTTCCCCAACCGTGACTATTTTTTACCCCCTTGCCGCGCATGCAACACTTTGATTCTAAAGCGCTTTCTCCCGCATACGGCAGGGGCCGACAAGCGGCCCCTCAACAAGGGTATGCATTATAACAAAGGTCGGGGTTTGCGTAAGCTTTTTTGGCTTTGGCCTGGGGATAACAAAAGCCCGGAGTTTCTTAGGACTCCGGGCTGTTATCAGTAAATCGCGATAGAGCGGTAAACTCACCCCTCCAGCATACGCCGGAGAAGCTCCACGTCTTCGTTGAAGCTGGGCTCGGCCTCACGCAGCTCTTCGATCTTCTTAACCGCATGCATGACGGTCGTATGGTCCCGTCCGCCGAACTTGCGTCCGATCTCGGGCAGGGACCGCGAGGTCAGCTGCTTGGCGAGATACATGGCGACCTGACGCGGCCGCGCCACCGAGCGCGCCCGACGCGCCGAATGCATGTCGGAGATGCGAATATTGAAGTGCTCGGCGACTTTTTTCTGGATTTCCTCAATGGTCACCCGCCGGTCATTGGCCCGCAACAGGTCGTGCAGCACCTCCTGGGTGCTTTCCAGGGTGATATCCCGGCCGACCAGTTGAGCATGGGCGACGACCCGGTTGAGCGCCCCCTCCAGCTCCCGCACGTTGGCGGTGATCTTGTGGCCCAGGAACTCGGTGACTTTCCGGGGAATCTCAATCCCCATCTGCTCGGCCTTGGCCTGCAGAATGCCGAGCCGCAGTTCGTAGGTCGTTGCGTGAATATCAGCCACCAGACC
>CBDUMN010000054.1:0-23393 GCA_965368335.1 uncultured Rhodospirillales bacterium | reverse complement strand
GCATCCACTTCCTTGGCTTCGAACAAGATGCGCAGGACATCGTTATAGCGCTTACCAGGAGCGTCCCCAATAATATCGACTGGGTTTCCCTTTGACCAAGTGGAAGGCAAAACCTCGTCGAGCTTGGCAATGGTTTCTTCCTTAAGCTCGGCCAGTTTGCCGCCCAGTTCTACCAGGTTGTCCACGGCGAGAACGCCAAGACCACCGCCATTAGTTAGGATGGCAAGTCGTTCGCCGGTCGGGCGGCGCCCGCGGCTCAGGGTTTCCACCGCGGCGAACAGTTCTTCAAAATCGAACACCCGAAGCATGCCGGCGCGACGGAAGGCTGCGTCGTAGACGAAGTCGGCTCCGGCCAGGGCGCCGGTGTGAGAAGCGGCTGCTTTAGCGCCTTCTTCGTGACGACCTGATTTGATTGCCAGTACCGGCTTGTTTCGTGCGGCTGCACGGGCCGCCGACATGAAATTGCGATTTTCGTATATGGACTCGATGTAGAGCAAAATCGCCGTTGTCCCGGGATCGCTCCCCAGGTAGTCGAGTACGTCGCCAAAGTCGGTATCGGCCATGTCACCCATGGAAATGAAGTGAGAGAACCCGATTCCGCGCGGGCGTGCCCAGTCGAGAACCGACGTGCAGAGCGCGCCGGACTGGGAAATGAAGGCGATTTTTCCGGGCAGTGCGGGTTTATGAGCGAAGCTGGCGTTGAGCCCGATACCGGGCACCAGAAGTCCTAAGCAGTTGGGGCCAAGGATGCGGATGCCGTACTGATGGGCGATGCGGAGCATTTCTTCTTTAACGGTGACGCCTTCACTGTGCTCAACCGCACCGAGGCCGGCTGTCAAAACGATAATGCCCCGGGTGCCGCGTTCGCCCAGTTGGTCAAACAGCGCCGGGATGGAAGAAGGGGGGGTGCAGATGACGGCCAGATCGGGAGTGGCAGGCAGGCTTGGTACGTCTGGATAGGCGAGCACCCCGGCAATTGCAGCATGGTTCGGATTGATCGGCATGATCGGCCCCTCAAACCCACCTTCGAGCAGATTTTTCATCACAAGATTGCCGATAGACTGGGGGCGCACCGAAGCGCCGATTACGGCAACGGACTTCGGAGCGAAAAGATATTTGAGGTTGCGAATGCTCATGGGGGCGCCTTCTCAAGAACAGAATAAACTTATTGCGGTGCAGTATTTTAATTTCATCCTAGATAATAACATCAGGAATATAAAAAGATTTTATGAATTATCTGAAATGTTGCAATGCAAAAAATGCAGGGCTCGGCTTTCTGTCGCATGTGTGCGTCGATTTGGGAAAGTTTAACCGCTTTGTGGTAGTCTCGTCGCGCTCAATATCTTGATTATGCATCCAGTAAGGGGGAATGACCATGCGTCTGTTTCTAGTTGCCGCCGTGTTGGCTTTGTTGATTGGTGTTTCTCCCGGTAGTTCCTGGGCCGATGGCGGTGTTCAACTGGCGCAAAACCCGTCACATGTCTGCTTTAACGATTGTATTTCGGCAAACGGTGCTGAGGTCAAAGGGGCCTGTGCTCGAAGATGCGGTCTAGCCGGAGGAATGGGGGGGGCAAAACGCGACTGTGGGCAAGAGTACAAGACGTGCAAGAAGTCCTGTAATAAGAAAGATAAGACCTGCAAGAAAGTCTGTCGGCAGCTGCGGAAAAGCTGTGCTTAAGCGAGGATCAGCCCCGCCAATTCGGGCCGCCTTTACTGAAGGCGGCCTTTTTTATCGATTCGGGATAATTGGGGCCAAATAAGGCAAAAATGTGGCGTAGCATAAAAATAATATTTCACAGATAATGAACTACGTAATTTTATTGTTCTTTTTCTTCCAAGGAAACACCGCGTAAATTGTGCGGCGCAGCAAAAATTGTGAATTTTATTGAAGGTTGGGCGATTGAGCGTTTTGCACTTGCGCAAAGTCAAGTCTTGGCGTTTCGTCACTGAGTTTTTTTACGGCGTGGAGAAGCCGAAATTTTCCTTGAATTCAGGGCCTTAATCAACAGGGGTGGATCATTTTTCCGTTTTTCCTGTTAGCCAAATCTGTTATTCACCTTGTTGGCTCTTTGCGAAAATTTCTTATCCTCTAGGGGGAGCTAGTAAGAAATTTTGTTGAAGGAGCACTTGTTTAGGGTTCGGCGTCACCGGTTATCGGTGACGGCTACAATAATTGGGAGGTCCTTTATATGCCTGATGGCAATAAAACAGGTGAGGCCTACTGGAAGGCAAATCTAAGGCTCGTGACCATTTTGATGATCATCTGGGCTGTCGTGTCATACGGTTTCGGAATTGTTCTCCGTCCGGCTCTCGACGCGATCCCCGTTGGCGGCGTTGGTCTCGGTTTCTGGTTCGCTCAGCAGGGCTCTATTTACGTATTCCTGGTGTTGATTTTCTATTACGCCAGCCAAATGAATAAGTTGGACCGCGAGTTCGACGTTCACGAGGACTAAGGGGGAAAATCAACCATGGAACTTCAAACTCTTACATATATCGTCGTGGGCGCGACCTTCGCGCTTTACTTCGGTATCGCCATTTGGGCCCGCGCCGGTAGCACCGGCGAGTTCTACGCTGCGGGCCGTGGCGTTCACCCGGTCGCCAACGGTATGGCGACGGCTGCTGACTGGATGTCGGCTGCGTCGTTCATCTCGATGGCTGGCCTTATCGCGTTCATGGGCTACGATGCATCCCTCTTCCTGATGGGCTGGACCGGCGGTTACGTGCTGCTGGCCATGCTTCTGGCTCCGTACCTGCGTAAGTTCGGTAAGTTTACCGTTCCCGAGTTTATCGGTGACCGGTTCTACTCGCAGACGGCTCGTATCGTCGCCGTGATCTGCCTGATCATCGCCTCGATCACCTACGTGATTGGGCAGATGAAGGGTATCGGTGTGGCGTTCTCCCGCTTCTTGGAGATGCCGTTCGATCAAGGCCTGTTCATCGGTATGGGCATCGTGTTTGTTTACGCCGTGCTCGGCGGCATGAAGGGTATCACTTACACCCAGATCGCCCAGTACTGCGTGCTCATTTGCGCCTACACCGTTCCGGCTATCTTCATCTCTCTGCACCTGACGGGCGTTCCCCTGCCGCAGATCGGCATGTTCAGCTCGCTTCAGGATGGTACGCCGCTGCTGGTGAAGCTCGACCAGACCCTGGTTGACCTTGGCTTCGCTCAGTATACGCAGCTCAAGGGATCGATGCTCAACATGGTGGTCTACACCTTCTCGTTGATGATCGGTACTGCTGGTCTGCCGCACGTTATCATCCGCTTCTTCACCGTTCCGAAAGTGCGTGACGCACGTGCTTCCGCCGGTTGGGCCCTGGTCTTCATCGCCATCCTTTACACGACCGCTCCGGCTGTCGGTTCCATGGCGATGTTCAACCTGGCCAACACGGTGCAGCCCGGTCCGGTGACGGCTGTCGATGGCGCTTTGAGCTATGAAGCCCGTCCGCAGTGGTTCAAGAACTGGGAGAAGACCGGTCTTCTCGAGTTCAACGACAAGAACGGCGACGGCCGTATCCAGTACCGTAAAGGCGCTGACAACGAACTGAGGGTCGACCGTGACATCATGGTGCTGGCCAACCCGGAAATCGCCAAGCTGCCCAACTGGGTTATCGCTCTGGTGGCTGCCGGCGGTCTGGCTGCCGCGTTGTCGACGGCTGCGGGTCTATTGCTCGCCATCTCGACCGCCATTTCGCACGATCTGCTTAAAGGCGTCTTTACGCCTGACATTTCCGAAACTCAGGAACTGTTGGCTGCTCGTATCGCGATGGCAGGCTCTATCGGCGTTGCCGGTTATCTCGGCCTGAATCCGCCTGATTTCGCGGCGGGCACGGTGGCGATCGCCTTTGGTCTGGCCGCTTCGTCCATCTTCCCTGTTCTGATGATGGGCATTTTCAATAAGCGGATGAACAGCCAGGGCGCAGTTGCCGGTATGGCTGCCGGTATCGGCATCACCATGCTTTACGTGTTCCAGCACAAAGGTATCTTCTTCGTGCCGGGTACGTCCTTCCTGGGCGATATGGGGCCGAACTGGTTCCTCGGCATTTCGCCGAACGCCTTCGGTGGCATTGGTGCGCTGGTTAACTTTGCCGTAGCCATCATGGTTGCCAAGGTGACGGCTCCGCCGCCTGAGCACATTCAGCATCTGGTCGAAGACATCCGCATCCCGAAGGGTGCTGGTGGCGCCGTCGACCACTAAGAGACGCACTTTGATGTGCATCTCTTTAAGATGAGATGTTAAGCTGCGGGCCCCGTCTGATAGACGGGGCCCGTTTCCTTTTAGGGGGAAGGGCCGTAGAGTAAGCGTTTGTGAAGAAGGCAGGCGAAGCACGCATAAGATCAAATTGTTAGACGATGATTCACGAATTCATCTAAAACCTGTCTCATTCGGATTATGGTGGTCGTTGTCTAAAATGTTCGGGGGAAAGAATGGATATTGAACTGATCGAAATGCGGGATTTCATATCCCAGTATCATCCTTTCGATTTGCTGCCCAAAGACGTGCTCGACAATCTCCCGTCCACCATGCAGTCAAGCTACGCCCGTAAAGGGAGCGTGGTTGTCGAAGCCGGAAAGCAATGCAAATTCCTCTATATTATCCGAACCGGGGCAGTGGAAACTCATTCACCCGACGGTCAGCTGTTGGCCCGTTTGGGAGAAGGCGAGGCCTTCGGCGTCCATGCCATGCTGAATGGTTGTACCGCGCTCAATAGCGTTACGGCTCTGGAAGATAGCCTGTTTTACATGCTGCCCTTCAATGACTTTGAGCGCCTGCGCAACGAATACACTCAATTCGCCTATTTCTTTGCCCCCCTCGGCGCGGCGCGTTTGCGCGATGTGCGGAGCAGTTCAAGCCCAGCCAAGGACGCCCAGTTGGATCTCATGTCGACCAAGGCCGGTGATATGCTGGGGCGAGCGCCGGTGACCATCGGTCCAGGGGCAACCATTCAGGAAGCGGCCGCCCGCATGCGTGATGAGCGGGTTTCCTGCCTGCTGGTGACGGAAAACGACAAGCTGGTCGGAATTATGACCGACCGGGACCTGCGCAACAGAGTGGTCGCCAATGCCCTCGACTACTCGGCGCGGGTTGACGATATCATGACGCCTAAGCCGATTTCCCTCGACATTCACAACTATGCCTTCGACGTTTTGCTGGCTATGACCCGGGCCAATATCCGCCATTTGCCGATTAAAGATGGGGATAACGTGGCTGGGGTGATCACCAATACCAATCTAGTCCAGCGTCAAACGACCTCTGCGGTTTATCTGGTCGGCGATATCTATAAGCGCCAGACTTATGAAGGGTTGGCTGAAATTGTGGCGAAAACGCCTAAGGTGCTGTTGCATCTGGTCGAGTCGGGGGCCTCTTCGCATAATATCGGCCACATCATCACCAGCGTTACCGATGCGGTCACCATTCGCTTGGTGCAGTTGGCCGAGGCGAAACTTGGTCCGGCTCCCATTCCCTACGTGTGGTGCGCTAGCGGTTCTCAGGCTCGTCATGAGCAAACGGGCGTGGGTGACCAGGACAATTGCCTGGTGCTCGATGATTCATACGATGAAGCCAAACATGGCGAGTATTTCAAAGAACTCGCTAAGTTTGTTTGCGACGGTCTCGATGCCTGTGGCTATGTGTACTGTCCTGGTGAAATCATGGCGATTACCGATAAGTGGCGTCAGCCTTTGAAAACCTGGAAGCGCTACTTTTCAAGCTGGATAGAAGAGCCTGAACCGAAAGCTTTGATGCATTCCTGTATTTTCTTCGATCTTCGGCCGATTACCGGGGAAACCGCGCTTTATGAAGAGCTCGTTGCGCTTATTCAGGATAAAGCTCAAAGGAACAGCATCTTCCGTTCCATGATGGTTGGCAATGCGCTAACCCATACGCCGCCTTTGGGATTCTTTAAAAACTTCGTGCTGATCAGGGGCGGTGAACACGATCACCGGTTTGACCTTAAACATACCGGCGTGGTGCCGATTGTGGATATCGCCCGGATATATTCTCTGGAGGCGGGAATTGGCGCGGTCAACACCTATGAGCGGCTTATGGAGGGACAGGAAGCCAAGGTGCTGAGTGAAGACGGCGCGCGCGACCTCCTCGATTCTTACGAGTTCATCGCCATTACCCGACTTCAACATCAGGCGCGCCAAATCAGAAAAGGAGTGAAGCCGGATAACTTCATGGCTCCGGAAGATCTATCCCACTTTGAACGCAACCACCTCAAGGATGCCTTTTCTGTGGTTAAGACCATTCAGTCGAGTATGGCGAGCGCCCATAATGTTTAGGTCCTAGGGGATGTTGTCGTTACTAAAACGGAGCGACTTCCGGCGGAGGCAGTTGGCGCGCCAAACGTCACCCGGTCCGTTGAAGGATTTTTATGAGACGCCCTACCCGGATAAGTCGGCTGATGTGCGCGACGTGGATTTTATAGCACTCGATCTGGAGACCACTGGGCTTGATGCGCGAAAGCACGAAATTGTTAGTATTGGTTGGGTGCCGATACATCGTCTGCAGATCGATTTTTCCGGCTGCGTCCACCAATTAGTCAAGCCGAGTGGGGCCATAACAGCGGAGTCCGCCGTAGTGCACCGGATTTTCGATACCCATTTGGAAGATGCGCCGTCCTTGGAAGAGGGACTGGCCAAAGTCCTCCCGGAACTCGCAGGAAAAGTTCTGATCGCCCATCATGCAAGGGTCGAATGGACATTTTTAAGTGAGGCCTGCAAGAGGGTCTATGGTGCGCCTTTCGAGATGCCGACTGTCGATACGTTGCTGGTAGAACGACGGATTGCCTTACGCCGTAACCAGGATTTAGCTCGGGGGGCGTATCGCCTGAACGCTTGCCGTAAGAGATACAATTTGCCTCGCTATGGGGCGCATAATGCCCTGATGGACGCTATTGCGGCCGGTGAGTTGTTTCTTGCTCAGGCCGAGCACAAACGCCATGGAAAAGCCTTGGCGCTCAAGGAGATGATTGCCTAAGGACATACTCTGGACTGGACAGGCGGGACGGGGGCTGATATCGAAACGTCTAGGGTCGGATCGGGGAAGCAGGGAAATATCAATGATCGATATCGTCGCAATTGTCGCCGTTGGCGTTGGCACCATCGGCATTTTGCTTATTGTCTTTAAGCTTTGGGGACAAAAGGCGCCCAGGTATCTGATTCCGATGTCTGCTGGGGCGGCAATGGTGATTTTCACCGTTTATAACGACTACGATTGGGTCAATCGCGCCAAGAAAATCTTGCCGCCCGATGTCGTGGTGGCTAAGGAAATAGGGACGGAAATCCTGCTGCGTCCCTGGACGATGTTCGTTCCCGTGGTTGAACAATTGGTGATTTTCGACAAGCTGAAATTGCGCCGTCATGCGACTCAGTCCAATTTCGTTATGGTCGAGGCGGCTTTGATGTCACGCTATATGGGGGCTCAGGAGAAGCTATACCTCGTTGATTGTGATGCGGGTAAAGAAATTGAGCTTACCGCCGAGAGCAAAATGGGCGATGACGGTCTACCGACCAACGGTGAGTGGCTGGCCCTGACACAGGATGCTCCCATGCTGGTCGAAGCCTGCAAAGCTCCTGCGAATTAAGTTTCGAACCCTGTCAAGCCCAGTTGTTCGACGAGACGAAGCAGGTCTTCCAGTTCGTCTGCCGATATGCTGCCGCATCGGGCAAAGCCGGTGAGGCGCTCCCGGTAGAATGTCTGGGTGCGTTCCCGGGCCACGTCAAAGGACCAGTTTTTCGATTTCTTGCGCCAGGACTCAGCTTCTAAAAGGGCCGTGTGATCGTCGATCAGTTCGTTTCTGAACTCTTCCACCCAGGTCTTTGCCGCCACCATAATTCCCGCTTACCTCGATGTTCCCGTATCCCCGCATTTTGGTCGACAACGGCTTGTGAATCGACCTTTTTGGTATTTTCTGACATAATAATACTTCGTTAACCATTGTGACTGCCGTCACGGACAAGAATGTCGGGCAGCGCTTATGCTGGTTGCGGTTGGTTCATTTTGTAAGCCTGGAAGAAAGCCATGGTCGATACAATCGCCTTAAGTCCATCATCGAGACTGACGCTGTTGGAGCGTATTGAGATTGCGCGGGAACGCGACGACGCTTCCGAGCGCCTGGCGACCGGGCGACGGGTCAACCAAATAGCCGATGATCCGCAGGATTATTTGCGCGCCAGCGCTTTGGCCGGACGGGTCAATGCGCTGCTCGACGCCAAGTCGGATATCGGTCAAGCTATCAGCTCCCTTGAAACTACGCAGGTTGGCCTGGATGCGGTAGAGCAGTTGGGACAACAACTGAAAGGCATCGCCTATGCGGCGCAAAGTGCGTCCGGAGCGGAAAAGGATGCCCTGGTTGCCCAATTCGACGTAACGCGCCAACAGTTGGATAAATTGGTTGCCGATGTGTCTTACGGCGGCTCCAATCTGATTTCCAATCCGCCCGATAGCCAGCGGGTCAATTTCAACGATCAACCGGGAACCGATCTTACGGTTGAAGGGGAAGCCAGCGATATCGCAAGCCTCAATGTGGGCTCAGCGGCGGCGGACTACAATAACTTCGCCTCGCTTACCGATATCGAGTCGGCGATCAGCGACATCGATAATGCGCTGTCTACCGTTCAGGCCACGGCCTCCCGCATTGGCAACAATGCCGCCATTTTGACGACCCGGGAAAGCTTCACTCAGGAATTGGCCGACAGCCTGCAGGCGGGGGCCGATAAATTGCTTGAGACGGATATTAATGCAGATGGCGCGACACTGCTTGCGGCCAATATCAGGGCCGAGCTTGGCGTACAAAGCCAGCGCATTGCCGCGCGTTCCGAGTCGCTTATTGTTGAATTGGTCCGGAGCGGCGAGTGAACTCCGGCTATTCAGCCTATTCCGCCTATGCCAAGAGCCATGCCGTTGCCTTGAAAGGGCGGGGGCTGGAAGCTGAGGCCTTGATGAAGGCGGCTCGGCTTCTCGAAAAAGCCCGGATCGCTCGGCAGGACCGCAGTCTTTTGGCCGAAGCTCTTAAATTCAACAACAAGCTTTGGACGGTTTTTCAGGCCGATCTGGCCGAGACGGGAAATCCCTTACCGGATAAGACGAGGGCCGATCTTTTAAGCTTAAGCCTTTTTATGGACCGGCAAACCGCCAACTTGCTCCAGGCTTACGATGAGCAAACCCTCCAAGCGATGATACAGGTTAATCGGACCCTGGCGGCGGGGTTGCTTCCCCAATAATTTTGGCAATAAGTCTAAAAAACACATTGGGGCGCTCTTGCATGATGAAATGCCCCGCGCCGTCTATTTGAATGCAGCGTTCGCCATCGAGTTTTTTCAGAACGGCGGGGTTGGCGCTTTTTTCGCCATAAATGTAGGCTTTGGGAACCGTCAACTTCTTGTAGCGATCCAGTAGTTTCCCGCTATCAGACCAAGCAACAAGCGACTTACAAGCACCGTGGTATGCCTTGGGGGCGCAGCGCTTCGACCATTCCGCCCAGGCGCGGACAGCCTTGTCGTCGGCCTGGGCCGCCTTTGCCAGCAGTTTGTTGAAGTCCTGCTCCAGAAAATCCTTAAAGCGACTTTCGGCGGCCCGACGGCTCAACAGAGCGCAATCTTCGGCGATCAGATTACCCTCTACGTTGATGAAGGATGAAAGGGGGAGACCCTCAAACCGGTCAAGCAGCAGGGCGGCGGCCCCACCCATGCTGTGGGCCACCACATGGAGGCGTTTCCAACGCCTCGCCACTACAACACTTTTGAGGAAAGTGGCATAGTCTTCCATTCGGCAACCCCAAGGGTCGAGAGGCGTGTCGCCATGGCCTGGCAGGTCAGGTGCAAGCAGTGAATAGTCCTCTAGAACATGGCTGTCCCAGGCTGTGGAGAAAGATTCCTTCGCGCAGCCCAGGCCATGGACGAATAATATCAGATCGGGACCTTCTATACGTTCCTGGATTGCGGCCATAATTGTCGCTTAAAACCTACTTTACTCGCTGTCTTTCCGCCGCTCTTTCCCGTGCCAGGGTATTTTCGAGCGGCGACGGTCGGGGCCGAAATAGTTCCGGGATTTGACGAATTCACGGTTCTGGTTGATCACGGCGTAGATACGTGAAAAAAGCGCCGTCGCCGAAATGGGCTTGGCGAGAAATTCATTGACCCCTGCATCCCTGGCCTCCTGGACCCTGTGGGTTTCCGTGTGGCCGGAAATGGTGATGATTGGAACATAAGGGTTGCGGGAATCTTCGGAAGTGCGGATCAGGCGGGTAAGGTCGAAACCGTCAAGCGGGTCCATCATGAGATCGGTGATAACGATATCGATAGCGCTGGCCTGAAGTTCCTTGAGTGCGCTGGCTCCGTCGTCAGCTTCGATCACCTGTTTTGCGCCAAAGGAATGAAGAAGCCCCTTGAGGATTGTTCTCATGAACTTGTTGTCGTCCACTACCAGAAAAACGACGTTTTCGAGGTCGAGATTGACGTCCGCGCGTATAGGGTTGGAGACATCGTGCATTTCCGACTCGCTGTCAGGTGACGCTCAATGTCACAATTAAGCCTGCAGGAACGTTTTCTCCCATGCGGAAAACCTTGGTTTTTACGGTGGCTGTAACGGTTTCGTTTTCAGCGTTGGTCCATTCGACCCGATCCTCGGACAGAATGCCGATTTGATCCTTTGTAATCTTCCGCTTTTTGATTGCCTCGGCCAGAGGTTGGGGCAGTAGGGAAGCAACATCGAGACCGAGCATTTCGCTTGCCCGATGGCCCATAAGGTCGCTCATGGCTTGATTGGCCCCGGTGACGAAGGCCATAACGTCGGTGTGCAATGCGGGTTGGTCGATCATCGCTATAAGTTGATCTTCAAACTCCAACTGCTGACTGAGCGTTTGGAAGGCCAGCTTCTGATGAAATTCCAATTCGCAGACCATCTGGTAGGAGCGTAAACCGGAGATCAGGGAAGAAAAAAGACTTTGCGCCGTTAGGTCCGACTTCAGGCGGTAGTCGTTGATATCGTAGTCGAGAATGACTTCGCGTTCGGGGGCTTGGCCGGGCTGTCCGGTCCGCAGAAGAATGCGTACCGATGGATTTTTCATTTCCCCGCGGATAGCCTTGACCAGATTAAGGCCTGCATCGTCGGTTTCCATGACCACATCAAGCACGATGACGGCGATATCTGGATGTTCGAGCAGTTGGAGCTTAGCTTGTTTAGCCGTCGTTGCTTCAATCATTTCGATGGGGCGGTTTTCAAACATCATATCCTGGGCGACGAGCCGGGTTACGGCGATCACTTCCGGGTCGTCATCGACGACAAGAATGCGCCAGGGTTTATCTTTGTCGGCCCAGCTTTCAGGGCTTTCCGCTGAGATCAGATGGTGGTTGCTCATTGATGGTAGCCCCTTTTTCTGCCTGCATCGTTATTGTGCATGGCCCTGTTGATTTTGTCACGGATGCCTGTGTCTGGGCGTTTCTTTTGGGAACTCAAGGATAAACCGCGTTCCTTTTCCATTCTCGCTTTCCAGCTCGATGGTTCCGCCTAATGTTTCGTGGGTTAGCGATTGGACGATACTCAGTCCAAGCCCCGTCCCGCCAAGAGATCGGGCCGTGGTGAAAAACGGTTCGAAAACCTTCCCCTGGTTTTGTTCGGCGATACCCCGTCCATTGTCGGTGAAAATCATGCGCAAGGTCTCGCGACCGATCTCTTCGATAGCAATTTCGATTGTGCCTAAAGTTTCCGGTTCGAAGGCGTGCTCTATGGCGTTGAGCGTCAAATTGGTGACAATCTGGGCGAGAGTGCCGGGGTAGGTTTTCATGGCAAGATCGGCAGGACAGTCGATTGTCGCCTGAACCTCCCTCCGTTTCAGCCGTGGGGCTAAGGAAGCGAGAATGCTCTGTAAGTATTCGGCAAGACCGATTGTCCGGTATACGCCTGAAACTTGGTCGGCGCTAATTTGCTTGAAGCTCTGAATCAGGTCGCTGGCTCGTTGAGCGTTATTGACGATAAGTTCGGCCGATTCGGTCGCCCTGTTTATGAATTTATCGAGGGTCTCAGGGGGGAAACAATCACCGTCCCGCTGTTTGATCAGGTGTTTGATAGACTCGCTCAAATATGAGCTTGCCGTCATCATAATGCCGATGGGCGTGTTGATTTCATGCGCCACACCGGCGACGACCTGTCCCAGTGCTTCTGCCTTCTCGGCCTGCATCAGACGTTTTTGCGCCTTGACGTAGGCAATATGATTCTTCACCCGGGCAAGTACGATGTTAGGGGTGATTGGTTTGGTGATGTAGTCGATGGCCCCCAACTCCAGACCCTTTGATTCATTTTCCTGGGTAGCGGCTGCAGTGATGAAAATGATCGGAATATCTCGGGTTTTGGGGTCGGCTTTCAGTTTCTCACAGACCTCGTAGCCGCTGAGTTCGGGCATCATCACATCAAGCAGGATGATATCGGGGAAAGGTTCGGCTCGGGCCATTTTCAGTGTTTCGGCGCCATCCTTTGCCGAAATGACTACGTAGTCGTCTTCCAGAACCAGTTCAAGAAGTTCGCGGTTGACTTCGTGGTCGTCGGCGATGAGCACCCGGTCTTTCTTTTCGTGTCCGTTCGTGCCTGCCGTCATGATTCGCCTACTCGTCTTCTGGGTCGGGATATTGATCCCTTAGAGCGTTGACGTCCGGGAGGACGTTGAGGAAGGCTTCAACCAGGACGGGATCGAATTTTTTCCCCGATTGCCCCCTGATGAAATTGGCTGCGTCGTCCTGAGACCAGGCTTTCTTGTAGGGGCGCTTAGAGGTCAGCGCGTCATAAACATCGCAAATGGCGGAAATCCGGCCTGATAGGGGGATTGTCTCACCCGAAAGCCCTTTCGGATAGCCGGACCCATCCCAGTTTTCGTGGTGGGTGAGGGCGATTTCCTGGGCCAAATTGGTGATGTCGGAGCTATATGAGCTCATGATGTGGGCGCCGATTTCCGCGTGGGTCTGCATAATTTTCGTTTCTTCAGGGGTATGGCGTCCGGGTTTGAGCAGAATTTCGTCGGGAATACCCAGCTTCCCTACGTCGTGCATGGGGCTGGCATTCTGGATTAACTCAGCTTCATCTTCGGGGAGACCGATTGCTCGCGCCAGAATTCCGCAGGCCATACTCATGCGAATGACATGGACGCCTGTTTCATTGTCCCGGAATTCCGATGCGCGGCCCAGGCAATCGATGATTGCGCGGCGTGTTTCGCGTAATTGGTGATTGGTTTCGCGTAATTCCGTGGTTCGGTCTAAAACTTTCAATTCAAGGTCGTCGGTTTGTCGGATGCGTTCATTATACAGCATCCGGACTTCCAGCATGTTGGTGATACGACTGATAGCCTCGGTGTTGTCGAATGGTTTCGTCAGAAAGTCCTTTGCCCCTGATTGCAGGGCCCGGTGACGGGTTTCCTCGTCGTTTTGCGCGGTCATCACCAGGATGGGAAGATAGCTGCGGTGAGCCAGGGGCTTTAGCTCTTCCATCACCTGGAAACCGTCCATGTGCGGCATGCGGATATCAAGCAAAATAATGTCGATGGTCTTTTCCCGGAAGATATCGGTTACCTTGCGGGAATCCGTGGTGCTGAACAGGTTGTGGAACCCCTGACCCTCGAGCATCATCAGGAGAAGTTCGATATTGGTAGCGTTGTCATCGACAATGAGGATATTGGCATCGAGAATCTGTTGCTCGATATTGGGCATTTGAAACGCCTCGTCCTTTTTGTTTTTTTGGCCCCCCAAGAAAAGGGCCCCACCAGTTGAAGAATTTTCCTAATGTTACTCCGCATTGGTTTGCATCTAAATGAAAAAAAACGGCCCCAATAAGGCGGGGCCGTTTGATCGTTTGTCTAAGATGGTTGCGGTTAATCCATCTCGTAGGCCTTGGCCATCTCCGGGTCGTTTGCCGCGACCTGTTTGGCTAGATCGACAATCACCTTGGCCTGTTTCCAAGTGGCGTCGTCCTGCATTTTGCCGTCAATCATCACAGCCCCGGTGCCGTCGGGCATAGCTTCGAGAATTTTCTTGGCAAACAGCACCTCCTTGACGTCGGGGCTGAAGACCCGCTTGGCGATGTCGATCTGTTTGGGATGCAGCGACCAAGCGCCGACACACCCTTGAAGGAAGGCGTTGCGGAATTGGGCTTCGCAAGCTGCGTCGTCTGAGAAGTCGCCGAACGGACCGTAGAAGGGCTTGATGCCGTAGGTTTGGCAGGCATCGACCATCTTGGCGACCGTGTAGTGCCAGAGGTCCTGCTGATAGAGCGTCCGCGCGCCGTTGTCTTCACGAGGGTCTTCCAGGACACCGTAAAAGGGATGCCCACCGCCGACGCGTGTGGTTTTCATGCCGCGTGAAGCCGCCAGATCGGCCGGGCCGAGGCTCATGCCGTGCATGCGCGGGCTAGCTGCCGCAATCGTCTCCACTTCTTTCACGCCTTGCGCCGTTTCCAGTAGAGCGTGAATCATGATTGGTTTTTTGATCTTGTGCTTTGCTTCAAGTTGGGCAAGAAGCTGATCAAGGTAATGGATGTCCCAGGGGCCTTCGACCTTGGGCAGCATGATAACGTCGAGCTTATCGCCGGCGGCGGCGACCAGTTCGGTCACATCATCGAGGAACCAGGGGCTGTTCAGGCAGTTGACGCGGGTCCAGAGTTTGGTGCCGCTCAAGTCGGCGTTCTTGGCGACTTCCACGAGACCGGCGCGTGCCGCTTCCTTGGCGTCGGCGGGAATGGCGTCTTCAAGATTGCCGAGCAGAACATCGACCTGTTTGGCCATGTCGGGAACCTTGGCGCGCATTTTCTCGATATGCGGGGGGAAGAAGTGGATCATCCGCTCCAGCGCAACGGGAACCTCGCGGAAGGGCTCGGGAGCGCCGATGGCGAGGGGCTGGAAAAACATTTTAGGAGGTTTAGTCATAACGCCTCTGCAAATTTATTTGCCGATTGTTTAAATGGTGGCGGTGATATTGCACAGGCCTACCGCACTGCACAAGAGTTTCCTTTTTCAGGGGGAGCGCGCTCTAGCGCTTGGGGCGGAGCACCCTAAAAAGTTCCGGGTCGATATCGAGAATTTTCGGGGTTTCCGGTTGAGGAGGCTCGGGCTCTTCCGGTTCTTCTTCGAATGGTCGATAGTCCGGGTTTTCTATCAATTGTTTATGAACCTGCAAATCCTCTTCCGCCAAAAGAGTGATCTGGTAGCGGTCGATTTCATCATTGGCCAGGGCATGGCCTACCCCTGTGATGAGGGATAAGTTTTCCGTTTCCTCTCCGTTTCGATAAGTGAGACCGAGGCTCTCGACGCCTTCATGGAAAAATTCGGCGACGGCCAGCGCGCCCGGTTCGTCGGTATCGGGGAGAATGCAGGCGAACAAATGATCGCCGAGACGGGCTAATAGATCTCCCGGCCGCCGGACTTTCGAGCGCATGATCTCGGCCACATCGCGCAAGGCTCCATCACCGTTCTGGCGTCCGTTGGCTTCGACAAAAGCGGGGAACTCGCCAACTTCGGCAATGACGATGGACAGCGGAACCCCGCGGCGTTGGGCGCGCAGGAGTTCCGTTTCCAACTGATCGTCAAACAATTTGCGGTTGGCCAGTCCCGTGACGCCATCGGTGGCTGCATGGGTGACGCGTTCTTTGCGAAGGCGAACCAGATCGAGCAGATTGCCAACTCGGTGCTGAACAATCGATTGGCGCAAGGGGCGGGCGATGACGTCGGTTGCGCCTTTGGAAAAACCCTTTTCAACGCTTGGGTCCTGTTCTGAATCGGCCAGCAGAACAATGGGGATTTCCGCCGTCCGCATGGTTGCTTTCAGGGTGTCGATGACATGGAGCGTGTCGAGCTTGACCGAGGCCAGGTCGACGATGATGACGTCGGGACCGTGTTCGGCCGATAAAGCCATGGCGGCTCCTTCGGTCATGGCTTCAAGAAGTTTCACCTCGTTGCGCAGCACTCTGATGAGAAAGGCGAGACCTTCCGCATCGTCACCCACCACCAAGACGGTTTGTTGCATTGATATCGCCCCAAATTCGTCGATTCAGATGGCTCCATGTTATGCGGTCTTGGTGATGGGTTAAAGTCTTGCGTAGCGTTTCCTTTATTTACTGGTTTTTCGCCGCGTTGCGCATGGAGGTCGCCAGAATGGAGTAAACGGCGTTCCAGGCGGCCTTTACATCGGGCGTGAAATCTTGGCGGAGATTCTGCTCAAGGGTCCACATTAAGGCCGTGCCGACCGTGTTGTAGTGGCTGTCCTCAACGCGGTAAGTCTCGTGACGTCGGCCCAACTCTTCGACGGCGGGAATGATCGTGTCGAGACGGTCAAGGCCGTTGACTGCCGTTTTAATCATGGTCATCAGCTTGCGCGCCTGGGTATGCATGTCGCCGTTGAACAGGGGCTCGACGGTTGGGTCGAGGGCGAACAGACGATCATAGAACATTTCGGCCACCTGATTTGCCGTCGGTTCGAGTTTAGCGAACGACGCCTGAACGAGTCTTTTCTGTTCCTCATTGATGCTGGGTGACCGTTTGCCGCCTTCCTCGCGGATTTCAATCAGGAAGTTGTCTACCTGAAGACCGAGATGTTCGGATTGCTGTGATAGTTCACGGGATGCCCCTAGAACCTCGGTTGCGGCGTGGCCGGTTTCGCTTGAGGCTTGCGTGACGCCTGAGATATTGCTGGTTACCTCCTGGGTTGCCGCCGATTGTTCTTCAACGGCTGAGGAGATGCTGGTTTGGATTTCACTGATCTCGTTGATGGTGCGGGAGATGCTTTCAATGGCGGCGACTGCGCCATCTGTGGCTCCTTGAATGGCGCTGACCTGGGCGGCAATCTCTTCTGTCGCCTTGCCCGTTTGGTTGGCGAGACCTTTGACTTCATTGGCGACAACAGCAAAGCCTTTTCCGGCTTCCCCGGCTCGTGCCGCTTCGATAGTGGCGTTTAGGGCCAAGAGGTTGGTTTGACTAGCGATATCATTTATCAGGCTGACTACTTTACCGATTTGTCTAGCGGCTTCCGCCAGCCCTCTGACTTGCTGGTTGGAGCGCTCGGCTTCCTCTACGGCCTGCATGGCGATTTCGGCCGAGCGCACGACTTGACTGGAAATCTCGGTGATCGAGCTGGTCAGTTGCTCGGATGCCGCTGCGACGGTTGAGGCCTGAATGTTGGTTTCCTCCGCCGTAGACGCCATCGATTGAGCGGTCGACTGCATTTCAGTCGAAGCGCTGGCCACCGATTGGACGACACCTTTGATGTTGGATTCAAAATCGTCGGCAAGCCGTTCTTGCTTGGAGATCACATTCCAGGTCAGCATAGCGCCGATATAGTCGCCTCTTTGGTTGGTGACCGCGCTCACCCTGAGATCGAGAGTTTCATCGCCCAGCTTGATTTTGGCGCGGTGCGGCAGGTTGTTCGGGTCGCGCAGCATGGCGCGCTGATGCTCCGGGTGCTTGTGAAAAATGTCGACGGACTGACCGACGATTTCTTCGGCTTTGCAGGGTAAAAGATGTTCGAGCGGTTGCAGGGTTTCGAGGCTGGTCTGGTTCATGAACGTGATGGTAAAGTCTTCAATGTCGAGGAACATCACGTTGACCGGCATCTGGTCGATCATCTGCATCTGTCTGGCGGCGTCTTCCTCAGCCTGCACCTTTTCGGTGATCACGCTCCAGGTCAGCATGGGCATGAGGTATTTGCCGTTCTTGTCGTAGATTGCCGTGACCAGCAGATCGAGCGTCTCTTCGCCTAGCCGAATATGAGTTGCGAAGGGCAGATTTCGCGGGTCGGCCAGAATGCGGCGCTGATGTTCGGGTGCCTTATGGAAGATATCGATGCTCTGTCCGAGCATATCGTCGGCCCGGCAGGGAAGCAGATGCTCAATTTTGCGCAGCGTCTCGATACTTGTCTGATTCAAATAGTTGATCCGGAAATCCCTTAAGTCGCAAGTCATGACGTTGACCGGGATATCTTCCATCATGGATTGGAAGTTCTTCGTTTCGACGGGACTTTTAAAAAGCATGACTTCCCTCTCTTATTGGTTGTTCTTTGCGCAGTTTGTCGCTTTAGAGGGAAGTGGTTCTCAGGATTGACAAATACAACTTATTTTGAGGCTTTCTAAATTGGCAGATTGCTTGAGTGACGAACGACCCTGAACCCGAGGTCGTTAAGGGGCACATCCGGGCGAGAACTTTCGCGCATGCTGGAGCGCAAAACCCAGGGGTTATCGCTCCATGAGCCGCCACGGATGACGCGCTTGCAACCGTTGGGGCCCTTGGTCGCCAGCGGAAAGGCATGCGGTTTTTGGTCGTAAATATTGAACAGATAACAATCGTCGGTCCATTCCCAGACGTTTCCGACTAGATTGTGGAGACCGAAGGGGTTGGCTTCAAAGGCTCCGGCAGGCGCAGTGGCGGCATACCCTTCGGCGCATTGGTCGCCGAAGCAATTGGCTTTTCCCTGTTCCATGCGTTCGCCCCACCAGTAGCGTCCGGCGCTTCCCGCCCGAGCGGCGTATTCCCATTGCGCCTCGGATGGCAGACGGTAATCCTGGCCGGAAAGCTCGCTGAGCCAAGCCGCATAGGCGTTTGCCTGTTCCCAGGTCACGCAAACCACCGGGTGATCGTCGGCCTGGGTAAAGCCCGGTTGTCTCCAACTTGCGTTAGTGCGCTTTTCAAAAATTCCGTCAAACAGACCGGCGCAGCCTGGTTTGGCGTCGTGTTGGGGGCGCGCTTCGATGAAGGCGGCAAATTCGCTGCGTGTTACCTCATGCACCGAAATGGCAAATGGCGTTTTGATTTCCACGGGGATCGGTCGGTTGCGCGATGTGCGCTCATTGTTGTTTCCCACGCCCGGCATGGCCCCCATTACAAACAGGCCTGGAGGGAGCATCGCCATCTGGGGGCAATGGGGACAAGCGCCTCCGTTTGCGAGGGGGTCTTTGAAAATCAGAGGCGAGGTCGGAGCTGAGAAGGATTTTGTATCCTGCGCAAAGGCGGGGAACGCCGCGAAAATCGGGCTGCCAATCAAGAAAAGAACAAGGGACAAATATCGCAATCGTCTCTTCAAGGGCTTCCTCCTTGCAATGGAACGTCCTAATATATGGGGAAGCAGACGCTTGGAGCACACTAAAAATGAGCGGTTGGGGCTGTCCCCATTATAAGGAAGGCCATTGCGGCAAAGTTACGGGGCGCGAATGCGATCCCGGTATGAAGGGGTGTGTGCTGTTCGGCCGCTACAGTTTCGCCAATGAAGATAAAAACCCTCCTGCCGGGTTGAAGCGCTCGCCGGGAAGAAAGAAAAAAGCGACGAAAGCCGATTAGCTCAGACAATCTTTTCGTAAACCGAAATATAGTCATCGGCCATGCGCTGAACCGAAAAGCGTTTTGCGGCTTTGCGGCACTTCTCATGTAGAGCGGGATCGCGCAGTGGAATCGGGTTATTGATGAGTCGGTTCATTTTGGTGAGAAATGTCCTCGGGGCGTCCGGCTCAAATAATTCAGCGACACCGCTGGAGGCTTTAGCGATTTCGATCAGCCCACCACGTCGAGCGGTCAGAATGGGCGTTCCGGCGGCAAGCGCTTCGGCGGCGATCAGGCCGAAAGGCTCGTCCCACAATGACGGTATGACGAGCAGGTCGATATGAGTGAGGAATTTATCGGCCGGTTGATAACCGATAAATTTGGCTGGAAGGTTTTTTATCTGCCTTTCGATAACCGTCTGATTCTGTCGACTTCCACGACCGGCGATCCAAAGGTCGTAATTGGTGCTTGGCAGCTGCTTAAGTTGCCGTAAAAGCCATCCGATCCCCTTGTCGGTGGAAATCTGTCCGAGAAAGCCGATCTGCAAACGTTCCTTGGGCCGCCGTTGGCGTTTGGGTAAAGGATTGGTGGGTGTGCTGTTGAATATGGCTGTTCTAATTGCGGCGTTCTGAAACAGTCCTTGGTCTATATGCAGGTCGGTGATGAATTGCGAGCAGCCGACGACCGCATCGACATGGCGGGTGGTTTTCCGTCCGGTATCGACAATCTTTTGACATTCACGGCCGCAAGGGGTCTGGCAACGGCGACCTTCCTTAAACATCAACTCGTTGTGGCAGAGCAGAGTGTGGAGCTGAAGAGTATGAACGATGGGAAAGCCCATTTCCTTGATTCTGCGCCAAAGGGGGCCGGGCGGGAAGGACGTGGTCATCGTATGAACGATGGTCGGCGCTTCTTTGCCAATAATTTCCGCGATGTTGCCGATGACTTCGTTGCGTCGGGCCAGCATGCGTTTGAACACGGCTTGCGATTGTGGGTCTTTCCGTTCCCGCAATAGGGAGAGCTTGTTGAAATTGGGGATGGGCAGGTCGTAGACCATCACGCCGTTGTGCCAGCGAGTGGTCGTCTCCGCGATATCCGGTGAGTTGATGACAACAACCTCAATGCCGCGTCGGGACAATTCCTCCGCGAGCCTTTGAGTCGTATAGGCCGATCCTCTTCCTGGGTGTGGCGGATAACGACGGCTGACAAGCAAAACTTTCATGGGATGAGACTTTAGGCCATTCGATAGACTTGCGGGAAGTCAGAAGGTGGGAGTAGGCTGGCGAACCTTATTTGGGGATTTATTGGGGTTGAATGATGAACGGCGAAAATGAACGCAAAGCAACGCGGGACCCCCTTCATTTGCGGCTGCTCTATCCTCTTCATCGGTCTTTGTTTGCGTCTGTTTTCGTCGCGCGGGATGAGCGAAAAGGCAACTTGGTGGCGATAAAACGCTACGCTCCCATGCCTGCAGTCGAACGTCCGGATGCCGTGGAGAGATTTCCAGAAGCCGATCTGAAAAAGTCGAGGGAAAAGTTTCTATTCGAATTGGATACGATCTCTCAATTTTCCCATGAAAACCTGGTCCGTTGTCTCTATGCCGATAGAGAAGCTGATGTCCCCTTTTTTATGATGCCGCTGCATCCGGTCAGTCTATGGAATGAAATTTGGGTCCAGACGCCCCTACGGCCACGCCCGAGAAGCTTGATGGCGCCTCGTGTGGTGTCGGTGCTTCAGGAATGTTTGGCAGGGTTGGCCTCTCTTCATGATCGGGGGATCGTTCACCGTGATATCAACCCGACAAATTTATTTCTTGGTCAGGGCGGTGTACTGCGATTGGGTGACTTCAGCATGGCGCAAGGGAACGATGGCGAGGGTTTTACTCCTCTCACCAGCCTTGGAGCCCAGCGAGCCTATATGAGCCCTGAGTTGTTCGCTAAACGTTTCGAACTGGTTGATGAGCGCACCGATGTTTATTCGGTCGGCGTGATGGCTTACCGAATGATCACCGGGCGGCTTCCCGAAACCGAATACGGTAAGCCGGTCACGCCCCCCAGAGATATCGATATTGAGATGGATAAGGCTTTGAGCGATTGGGTGATGGCTGCGCTGGAGCGTCAACCCCAGGACCGCCCCAAAGATGCGCGGGAACTGCTCGAAAATCTGCCTGAGCTTTAGAGATTAAGCAAACTCGGCGAGAATATCATTCATTGGTCCAAGCCAGGGCTCAAAGCGCTTCCAGCGGGCCACCGACGTTTTGTAGATGGGCTTGCGAACCTGAAGCTTGCTGGCCGTCATGATGGGCCGTTCGACTTTGTGGAAGGAAAGGCAGGCTTCATCCCATTCCAAGCCACAATGATCGATGAGGGCGCGGCTGCGCGTTTCAGGTTCGGCGATGGTGTCTTCATACCGAACCTGGAAGATACGGTCCGGCAAGACCGCCTCCCAATGATCCATGATCCGTTTGTATTGCCGCCAGTAATGGGCCAGGTCGCCGATGTCGTAGCTGTAGAGATGGCCGTTGGCGAAATTGGTGAAGAAGCAGGAAAGCAGGCTGTCTTGAGGGATGCGTTTGCAGTGGATGAGCGGGGCCTTGGGGAAAAGCAGGGCGATGAGTCCCATATGCATGAAGTTGCCCGGTAACTTATTGGTGACCTTGGCGGCCTTTCCTTGGGAAAGATTTTCCAGGCGGCTGAGGTATTGTGATGCAAGTTGCCCGATTTGAGCCTTGGTTAGCAGGGGAAAGCAGCGTGGGGCGCGGCGCTTGCGCCCGGTCATCCGTACGGCGGCATCCGAAATGCGTGGGATATCCATCAATTCGCCCGCACCGAAGGCCTGCGGGTGAGCGGCGATGATCTGTTCGGTGAGTGTCGTGCCTGAGCGCGGTAAGCCGCCGATAAAGACGGGAACTTTCGAGGAGTTGCCCCAACCTTCGCGTTGCTCGAAAAACTCCGGCGTGAAAACCTCGATGAACATATCGACGCTGCGGGTTGTGGTTTCCCGAAGGTAAACCTGCTTGTTACGCTCGAAATTGGCGCGGCGCAGCCGGGCCGAGGTGGAGTAGTGGGCGAATGAAAGCTGGAAGTCGCCGCTTTTTTCATAGATGCGGCCCAGCCCGGTGTGGACGGCGATGCGTTGGCTGGCGGCGAGGCGCTTGCCCCGGACCAACCAGAGCATCCTCTGGGTTTCTTTCGATTCCGGGGTGATCTTATCCATCATGGCGAGTTGGCAGAGCGCGCCTGGATGGTTCGGTGCGAGCAGCAGGGCGGTGCGGAGAGCTTCTTCGCCTTCTTCCATGCGGCCCAGGTTGGTCAGGTTGCTGCTGAGAGCGACATAACTTTGGGGGGACTCTGGCTTGAGCTGAACGACCCGCTCAAGCAAAGGATGGGCGCGTTCGGCCGCGCCACATTGGTTATAGGCGTCGGCCAACTTGCGCATGACGTCCATGTTTTCGGGCATTTTGCGGCCCGCTTCGCTGTAGTAACGAACGGCGCGTCCCGGCAGCCCTTCTTCCAGATGCATATCGCCGAGCGCGACCTTTGCATGAGCCTTGCCGTCTTTGCCTTCGCCGATGATGCGCAAGGATTTAAATGCTTTAGCTTTCTCTCCCTTACCCATATAGATAACCGCCATCCGGGTGTGCGGCCGGGTATAGGAGGGATCGGCCTCAATGGCTTTTTCATAGCACTCGAGTGCGTCGTCCAGGCGTTCCTGGGCGTGGTAGACTTGCCCCAACTGATCGAGCGTTCCCGCCAGGTCAGCTCGTAGTTCCAAGGCCAGTTTGAAGGCGGTTTCGGCCTCCCCCCAACGGTCGGTGAACATCATCACCGTCCCTAAATTGGTCAAAGTCACCGGGTCGGTCGGCTCTTTGTCCAGTACCTCACGAAACAATTTTTCCGCATTGGCGGGGCGGTGGGTCAGCATGCAGATACCGCCCAAAAGACGTTTGAGATTAAGATGATTGGGGTAGGCGTGGGCTGATCGACGACAGAGGTTCTCGGCCTTTTTTAGTTGCCTCCCGTTCATCAAACCCTGAACCCGTTGGCAAAGCTTTTCCGGGTCTTGATAGGGTGGGGTGGATTTAGATGATGAAGAAGCCATGCGTCCTG
>CBDUMN010000053.1:0-23539 GCA_965368335.1 uncultured Rhodospirillales bacterium | reverse complement strand
GCTAAAAGCCCCAAGCGCTGCGGCACCCACAGTGGTCGAGGCGCGATGTCCGGCTTCAGCCAGAGCATGCTTAATCCCACTGACGATCAGACCCCGCACAAGCCCCGCATCACGGAACCGAACTTCGGTCTTAGCCGGGTGAACGTTCACGTCAACCAACTTAGGCGGCAAATCGAGAAACAAGGCGACCAAAGGATAACGATCAGACGCCAGAAGATCGCGGTAAGCACCCTTGATGGCTCCCAAAAGCACCTTGTCCCGCGCCGGACGGCCGTTGACGAAAAGATACTGCATTTGGGCGTTGCCCCGGTTGAGCGTCGGCAGGCTCACATAGCCGGTCAATTGGTGTTCTTCCCGCTCGGCATCCACCGGCACGGCGTTTTCGCGGAAGTCGCGGCCCATGATGGCCCCTAAGCGGCTGAGCCGGGCTTCGAACAAATCTCCTTGCGCGGCGGGAAGGTTGATCGCCGTACGGCCGCCATCGCTTAAGGTAAAGGCGACGCCGGGATGGGCCATGGCGAGCCGCTTGATCACATCCTGCGCATGGCCAAACTCGGTCCGCGCGGCTTTTAAGAACTTCAGTCGTGCCGGCGTCGCATAAAAAAGATCGCGCACCTCAATACGGGTGCCGGCCGGGTGGGCCGCCGGTTGCGGAGCGCCTTTGGCTCCCCCCTCCAGACTCAGGCTCCAGGCTTCACCGGCGTCTTTCGGGCGGCTGGTCAGAGTGAGACGACTGACAGCACCGATGGAAGGCAGAGCCTCGCCGCGAAATCCAAGGGTGCCGATGTGAAAAAGATCGTCATCCGGCAACTTGGAGGTCGCATGTCGTTCGACGGCCATGACCATTTCCTCCGCCGTCATACCGCAGCCGTCATCGGTCACCGACATCATGGTCCGCCCGCCATCGAGCATCACCACATCGACCCGGCGCGCGCCTGCGTCGATACTGTTTTCCACCAACTCCTTGATCGCCGAGGCCGGGCGCTCGATCACCTCACCCGCGGCAATCCGATTGATTGTCGTTTCAGGAAGAAGCCGGATGGTCATCGGCTCTCCCGCAGAGACTTAAAGGCGTTGATCAAGCCGTTGGTCGAGGAATCGTGGCGTTCGGACGGCTGGTCGCCGGTTAATTCGGGGAGAATATCTCCAGCCAGTTGTTTGCCCAATTCGACGCCCCATTGATCGAATGAATTGACGCCCCAGATAACGCCCTGAACGAAGATTTTGTGTTCATAAAGGGCCAAAAGCATCCCGAGCGTGCGCGGGGTCAGCCGGTGCAGCAGGAGCGTATTGCTCGGCCGGTTTCCGGCAAAAGATCGATGCGGCAGCAATTTCTCGATAATCCGGTCGGCCAACCCCCGCCCTTCCATGGCGGCCTGGGCCTCCTCCTCGGTGCGCCCTCTCATTAGAGCCTCGGTCTGGGCGAACGCATTGGCGGCCAGCATCTCATGATGGCCGCTCACCGGATTGTGACTGTTGGCGGGCAGGATAACATCGCAGGGAACCATCCCGGTGCCTTGGTGGAGCAATTGGTGGAATGAGTGCTGTCCGTTGGTTCCCGGCTCGCCAAAGATGACCGGGGCCGTCTCCATCGCCACGGCGTCACCTTTCCGGTCGACACTCTTGCCGTTGCTCTCCATATCGAGTTGTTGCAAGTGGGCCGGAAAACGAGCCAAGGACTGATCGTAGGGCAAGACCGCATGGGCCGGAGCGCCAAAGAAGTTGCGGTACCAAACGCCTAAAAGACCGAGCACCACCGGCATATTTTCCGTTAGCGGGGCCTCGCGAAAATGGCGGTCCATTTCATAGCCGCCCGCCAGAAATTCTTCAAACGCCTCGATACCAACCGCCACAGCGACCGAAAGACCGACCGCCGACCAAACCGAGAAACGCCCACCGACCCAGTCCCAAATGGAAAACATATTCGCCGTATCGATGCCGAACATGCGGACTTCCCGCTCATTGGTCGATACGGCGGCGAAATGCTTGGCGACCGCTCCCTTACCCAACCGGTCGGTCAGCCAATGGCGCGCCGTCTCGGCGTTGGCCATGGTTTCCTGGGTGGTGAAGGTCTTGGAAACAACGATAAAGAGGGTCGTTTCCGGGTCGAGTCCGGCCAGAGTTTCTTCGATCTGAGTGGCGTCCACATTGGAGACGAAATGAAGATCGATACCATCTTTCCAATAGGGCTTAAGCGCCTGCGCCACGGCGGCGGGCCCCAGGTCGGAACCGCCAATACCGATATTGACCACGTCGGTCACCGCCTTGCCCGTCGCGCCTTTCCAGATACCGCCCCGCACCGAAACGGTGAAGGCGCGCATTTTGTCGAGCACGCCCCTGACATCGGCCATGACGTCTTTGCCGCCAACTTCCAAAGAACCGCCGGACCGGTCGCGCAGCGCCACATGAAAAGCCGCCCGATTTTCCGTCCCGTTGATCCGCTCCCCGGCAAACATCTTGTCGCGCCACGCTTCCAGGTCCGCCACGCGGGCCAGATCGGCGAGTTTTTCCATGGTCTCCGAGGTGATGCGATTTTTCGAATAATCGAGGAGAAATCCGGGCAACTGGAGCGAGAAATGATCGAACCGATCAGGGTCGTCAGCAAACAAATCCCGCATGAGAACCCCGCGCATCTCCTCATGGTGATCGCGCAATGCCTTCCAGGCTTCGGTTTCGACTATCCCTGCCATGTCCTAGCGACGTCCCCGCCTTCGGTTTCCGAATCTGGCAAAAAGCCTAAAGAGTCTATCGGGCGAATGAAAGGCCCTATAACCCCTCGGGCTGCCCGGCGACCACAAAGACCAGGTTGTCCGGGTCGAGCAGGCGTTTTGCCACTTGGTTGACCTGTGCGTGAGTGACCGCTTCGACCAGTCCGTTACGCCGGTCGAGAAAATCAATGCCCAAGTCATGGACCTGCATAGAGACCAGAATGCCCGCAATGGCGTCGGAAGAGCCGAAACGCAAATGATAGGAGCCGGTCAGATAGGTCTTGGCGTCGGTCAGCTCTTTTTCGCTCACGCCCTTTTCGGCCATGCGTTTCCATTCCGCCTTAACCACCTCAAGGGTTTCCTTAACCCGTTCATTGGCCGTCCCGACCTTGCCGCCCCAAAGCGATGTATAGCTATAGGGCGCCAAGTAACTATAGATCGAATAAGCCAAGCCCCGCTTTTCACGGACCTCGGCGAATAACCGCGAGGCGAAACTACCGCCGCCAAGCACATAGTTGGCGACATAAGCCGGATAGAAATCCGGGTCCTTGCGTTTCAAGCCCTCCTGGCCAAACATAATCACACTTTGCGGCGAGGCATGGTCGACAACACTTATCCCACCATCCTGCGAAGGTTTCCTCTCCGGCAATACCCAGTCGGTCGCCGTGTCGGGCAAGTCTCCAAAGGTTTTATCCAGCAGAGATTTCAATTCAGCCGCCGAAATATCGCCAACCACGCCGAGCACCAGATTGTTCTTTGCGAAGCGTCGTTTGACGAAAGCCCTCATATCGTCCGCGGTGATGGAAGCGACGCTTTCAATAGTGCCGTCGCTCGGTTTGGAATAAGGATGATCGGGAAAAAGGCGCTGGTAAAAAGCCCTGGCGGCAAGACGGTCGGGGTCTTGCGAGTTTTGTCGCAGAATCATGCTGATCTGGGCGCGAATTCGCTCGATGGCCTCTTCATCAAACCGCGGGGCATTGACCGACAACTTCAATAGCTCGAAAGCCGTTTCCCGGTTTTCACGTAGGGTCTGCATGGAACCGGACAGGCTCTCGAGACCCGCATCGAACTTCAGGTTGATCGAATTGTTCCGCATGGTCCCTTGGAAGGCCTGACTATCCAAGTCCCCCGCCCCTTCATCAATAGTCGAAGCGACAAAATTGGCCAGCCCTTCCTTGCCTTCCGGGTCAAGCGCCGCGCCGCCCCGAAAGGTCAAAGAGAGTGTAATAATCGGATTACTGTGGTCCTCGACCAGCCAGGCCGTAATTCCTTTTTCCGTTTGGATATCCTGAATTTCGACGGCATGTGCCGCGAAAGGCGCAAAAGTCAAAAAGAGAACAACGAACAAAAAGCGTTTCATCGGGCGGCCTCTTTTTCCGGCTCTTCCGGCAACAACACGGCCGTGACCGAATTCTTTTGGTTAAACACAGCCTTGGCCGCCGAATTCACCTGCTCAACCGTCACCTTGGCGATTTGATCGGGCCAACTCTCCACATCTTCAATGGATTTACCGATGGCAAGAGCTGCGCCGAGAACCTGCGCCCCCGTCGAGAACCCATCACGGGCGAAAACCGCCTCGGCGATCAATCGCTTTTGCGCCTCGGCAATCTCTTGTTCGGTAACCCCACCTTTCAGCAGTTTATCGATTTCGGCAAACAGGGCCTTCTCCATATCGTCCACCGACACGCCACGCAATGGCGATCCCCATACGGTGAATTTGGCCGGACCCCGGCGATCCGGCGCATAGCTTGCTCCCGCCGAGACGGCTAAGCGGCCTTCGAACACGAGAGCTTTAGAGAGCCGGGATGTCGGGCCGCTACCGATGATCTCAGCCAAAACTTCCAGAGCATGGACCCGTTCGGTTTCCCCATTTGCTTTGGCCTGAATAAAGCTCGGGGCCAGATAGCTACGATAAAAGGAGACCTGCCGCACCCGAGGATCACTCATTTCGATACGGCGACCGGCATAATGAGGGGGCTCTTGAGCCCGCACCCGCCCGTTCAAATCCGGGTTGGCCGGGATGGTCCCATAGTATTTCTCGGCCAGGGGTTTTAGTTCCTTGGCCGTAATGTCTCCGGCAACCACAAGGATGGCGTTGTTGGGCGCATACCAACGGTCGTAAAAATCGGTGAGGTCTTTTAAGGAAAGCGCTTCGACCTCATGGGCCCAACCAATAATCGGATTGCGGTAGGGGTGATTGACGAAAAAAGACGCATTGACCTGTTCGCCCAACAAGGCCCCCGGGTTATTGCCAACCCTAGAACGGCGCTCTTCCAAAATAACCAGCCGTTCAGGCTCGATCACTTCCTTGGTCAAGGTCAGATTGCGCATCCGGTCGGCTTCCAGCTTCATCACCAGAGGCAACCTATCCTTAGCGACATTTTGGTAATAGGCGGTGAAATCGTATGAGGTAAAGGCGTTTTCCTGGCCGCCGTTGCGCGCCACGATTTTCGAGAACACGCCATCGGGGTGGGCCTTGGTGCCCTTGAACATCAGGTGTTCGAAAAAGTGCGCCAGCCCGGATTTTCCTTCCGGTTCATCGGCCGAGCCCACCTTGTACCAAACCATATGGCTGACGATGGGCGCGCGATGGTTGGACACCACCACCACCTGCATACCGTTATCAAGGGTAAAGGTTTGCGGGTCGAAAACGCCTGCCTGAGCCTGAGGGGCGAGCAGGAAGATCAGAACGGCAAGAAGAGAGTTCAGTCGTCGATGCATGGACATTCCGTAATTTCCATAAAACGGATAGCGGAAAAATCACATTGATTTGAGGCGGCAATAGGGCGACGGGTCAGCAAACCAAAAGGCCTAGGGTCCCGACCCTAGTCGAACAGACCCTCGAAGATTGCTCCACGTTTTTCCTTCACGATGGGAACCTCGCCATCGGTAACATCCTTGCCCAGAGCTTGGTTCTCACGAATTCGCTGAGATTCCTTTGTCGCGTCAACCACTGTGCCTGGCTCTTTTTTGTCGTTCCAGAACATCAAATCGTCGGTAAAGCTTTTGCTTTCCTCGATATAGATGGAGGTTTCACGGTTAACGATCTGGCGAATATTGGGATCGGCGTCCAATGCACCGGTTTTGCGCAGCAGAGCCTGCTCACCCATGGAAAGATCGCCCTTGCCGCTTTGGACGCGGTTGCCGAACAAAGCCTGCTCGGCACGGTTTTTCGGCGATACAGAATCGGGCCGCGCCGCGCCGGGGGCCGGGGGCCGCAATGCATATTCGGGCGGCAAGCTCAAAGGCGCACGTTTGTAAACCGCAAATTCATCAGGCGCTTCCTTGGTATAGCCGACGGCATCCTTAACATCTGCGCACCCAGCCAACCCCAAACAAAAGGTCGTCAGAACCGCCGTTATTACCGCTTTTTTGCTCATCGCCGTTTTCATGCCTTTAAACTTTCGAAGAATCCTTTTTAGGCGAATTTTCGCCGCTAAACAAGGAATCGAAGATCAACAGCGCCGCCCCCAAGGTAATTGCCATATCGGCGACGTTGAAAGCGGGCCAATGGTATCCCATGGCGTGGAAATCGAGAAAATCTGCCACAGCGCCCCAATGAAAGCGGTCGATGGCGTTGCCGATAGCGCCGCCAATGATAACACCCAGCGACATGCCGATCATTCGATCCTTATTGCGCGCCAACCAAACCGTCAGAGCGATGGAAACGGTCACCGCAATCCCCGACAAAACCCAGGCGTTCCAGGGCGACTCGCTTGAGAACATGCCGAAGCTCACACCCTTGTTCCAGGCCATGACGATATTGAAGAACGGCGCAACCTCGATGACCTTGGGCGGGTTCATCACATGATAAACCATCCACCACTTGCTCGCCTGATCGAGAACCAGCACAAGCGCGGCGAGCCCCAAACCCAGACCGAGAGTCGAACGCGTCGCCGTCATGGGAGGCTATTGGGCCGCTTGGGCGACGAAATGATCGGCTGCATCGGCGCAACGCGGGCAGGTTTCTTCATGCCCTTCCACCGAACCGACATCCGGCAACACCTTCCAGCAACGCTGACATTTCTGTCCCTCGGCCAAAACGGGCGCCACGGCGACCCCGGCCACATCATCGAGCCGATAGGCGTCGGCCGGAGCCTCTCCTTCGCCGAACGAAAAGCCCGAAGTGATGCACAGGTCGGCCAATTCCGCTTCGCCCAGCCCTTCGACGGCCTTGCGGTATTTTTCTTCGGCATAAACCACCGGACTGGCCTGCAGGCTGGCCCCGATGCGCTTTTCGGCGCGCTCGATTTCCAGGGCTCCGGTTACCGCGCGCCTCAGCCCACGGATTACACTCCACTTATCGGCGAGGGCATCGTTTCGCCAGTTTTCCGGCACTTCGGGGAACTGACGTTTATGGACGCTTTCATTGTCGCCCGGGTTACGCGCCAGCCAGGCTTCTTCAGCCGTGAAGCACATAAACGGCGCAAGCCATGCGGTGAGACAGTTGAACAGCTCATCCAAGACGGTTCGGGCGGCGCGGCGGCTTACCGAGTCGGCCCGGTCGCAATAGAGCGCATCCTTTCGAATATCCAGGTAGAAAGCCGAAAGATCCATGGCGCAGAAATTGTGCAGGGTCTCGAACAGATGGTGAAACACGAAGGACTCGTTGGCTTCGCGAACCTTTTTATCCATCTGCCACATCCGATGCAGGACCCAGCGTTCCAACTCCGGCAACTCTTCCAACGGAAGGCGTTCGCTTTCCTCAAAACCGGCGAGGTTACCGAGGATAAAGCGCAGCGTGTTGCGCAAGCGGCGGTAGGAATCGGCCAGTTGCTTGATGATTTCCGGGCCGACGCGCAGGTCTTCCGAATAGTCCGAACTGGCGACCCAAAGGCGCAGAATATCGGCCCCCGACTGAGCGACCACATCCTGAGGCGAAACCGAGTTGCCCAACGATTTCGACATCTTGCGACCGTCCTCGGCCATGACGAAGCCATGGGTCAACACGGCGTCATAAGGCGCACGCCCCCGGGTGCCGCAGGATTCAAGCAACGAAGAATGGAACCAGCCGCGATGCTGGTCGGAACCTTCGAGATAGAGCGAAGCGGGCCAGCTAAGATCGGGCCATTCGTCGCCCTCAAGCACGAAGGCATGGGTCGAACCGCTATCGAACCAGACATCGAGAATGTCTTTGACCTGATCGTAGTCGTCCGCCTCATATTCGTTCCCGAGGAACCGCGACGGGTCGGAGGAGAACCAGGCATCGGAACCTTCTTCTTTGAAGATTTCGACGATCCGGTCCATCACCGCCTGATCGCGCAGAGGCTCACCGGTTTTCTTGTTGACGAAAACCGTGATCGGCACGCCCCAGGCGCGCTGGCGCGAAACGCACCAATCGGGCCGGTTCTCGATCATCCCACCGATCCGGTTGCGTCCGGCTTCCGGCACGAAACGGGTCTCGGAGATCGCTTTCAGAGCTTTTTTGCGCAGATCGTTGGTCTCCATGGAGATGAACCACTGCGGCGTATTGCGGAAGATCACCGGGGCCTTGGAGCGCCAGGAATGGGGATAGCTATGCTCGATGCGCTGAACGCCATAGAGCCGCCCGGCCTCGGCCAGCGCCGTGATCACGGCGTCGTTGGCGGGCCATTTGATCTTCTTTTTCTTGCCCAGTTCCATGACCTTATGACCGGCGAACATCGGCACATGGTCAAAGAATACGCCATCGTCATCCACCGTATCGGGCACGGGAACGCCATTGGCGACGCCGAGCACCCAGTCGTCCGCGCCGTGACCCGGCGCGATATGGACGAAGCCGGTGCCATCTTCATCGGTGGCAAAGTCGGCCGACAGAGCGGGAACCGGGAAATCGAACCCCCCTTCGTGGAGCGGGTGTTTACAGACGACGCCCGCAAGATCGGAGCCCTTGCCTTCCCAGAAAACCTTGGGTTCTTCGATTTTAAAGGTCTCGACCAGAGCCTCAACCAACGAAGCCGCAACGACAATCTTGTCGCCCGCCTTGAGGCCGCTGCCTTCCAGAACGCCGGTGATCTCCAGGCCTTTGTAGGCGATGTCGGGTCCATAGGCGAGCGCCCGGTTGCCGGGGATCGTCCAGGGGGTGGTCGTCCAAATGACAATGGAAGCGCCGGAAAGCTCCGCCGGGCCTTGATCGATGGGGAAGCCGACGAAGATGGAGGTCGAGGTATGGTCCTCATATTCCACTTCCGCTTCGGCCAAGGCGGTCTTTTCAACAATCGACCACATCACCGGTTTGGCCCCCTTGAACAGGGAGCCGTTCATCAGGAACTTACCCAGTTCAGCGGCGATCTGCGCTTCGGCTTTATGGGTCATGGTGGTGTAGGGATGATCCCAGTCGCCCTCACAGCCCAGGCGTTTGAACTCCTCGCGCTGAACGTTCACCCATTCATCGGCGAATTCGCGGCACTCGTGGCGGAAATCGACAATCGGCACTTCATCCTTATCGAGCCCTTTGGCGCGATATTTCTCTTCGATTTTCCACTCGATGGGCAAACCGTGGCAGTCCCAACCGGGCACATAATGGGCGTCCTTGCCCAGCATCTGCTGACCGCGGTTGATGATGTCTTTTAAGATTTTGTTGAGCGCATGGCCGATGTGCAGATGACCGTTGGCGTAAGGAGGGCCGTCATGGAGGATGAACTGCTCCCGACCGGCGGCCTCTTTGCGCAACTGTCCGAACAGATCCATCTTGGCCCATCGCTCCAGAATCTCCGGCTCCTTCTTGGGCAGGCCCGCCCGCATGGGAAAATCGGTCTGGGGAAGAAAGATGGTCGATTTGTAATCTACGCTCATGACTCTACTCGCTTAAGGTCGATTTGACCGGTTTCGGGTGCCCCGCCAGCAACAGCCGGGCCCGGTCGCAGTCTTCGGCAATCTGCGCCTTTAGTGCGTCGATGCCGTCGAATTTCTTTTCCGGGCGGATGAAATCGGCCAGCGCCACCCGGAGATGTTTGCCGTAAAGGTCCCCGTCAAAATCGAACAGGTTGACCTCCAGAAGCACGTCTTTTTTATCAAACGTCGGACGGCTGCCCAGATTGGCTATACCGTCCATCCACTCAATGCCGCCGTCGGTTTCAACGCCAGCGCGCACCGCATAAACCCCTTTTGCAGGCTCCAGGTATTCACCGAGGCGTAGATTTGCGGTCGGGAAGCCGATGACCCGCCCCCGCTGATCGCCCGGCTCGACCCGCCCCTCAATTTCATAGTCCCGGCCCAGCACGAAGGCCGCCCCCTTGGGGTCGGCGTTCTTCAGGCATTCGCGGACCCGGGTCGAAGAATAAGGCTTGCCGTCTTCATCGGAAACCGGTTTGACGCAGGTGAAACCGTAACCTTCCTGTCCGCCCATGGCGAGCAGCATTTCGCAATTGCCTTTCCGGCCATGGCCGAAAACGAAATCGTACCCCGCCACCACATGCTTGGCTCCCAAGCTGCCAACCAGGATATCGTCGACAAAGGTTTCGGCGATCCGCTTGGAAAACTCCAAATCGAAATGCAGGATCAGCATATAGTCGACACCCAAGTCGGCGATATGCTGAGCCTTGTTGCGCATGGGCGTCAGCCGGAAGGGATTTTTCTCCGGCTGAAACAGGCTGACCGGATGGGGCTCAAACGTCAGCACCGCCCAGGGCCCGCCCATATCCTTGGCATGGACGCCCGCCTCATGAATTACCGCCTGATGCCCCTTATGGACGCCATCGAAATTGCCGATGGCGACCGAACATCCCTTGGCCTCGGGAGGCAAGTTTTCATAGTGACGGTAAATCTGCATAACGATGGACGTTTCTTTGCTTTACTTATTAGGTTTTCGGCTTACTCGGCACCATCACGGTGGCTTCGCCGTCAATCACCAATTTTTCGCCGAGCGTGCACTGGGTCTTCATCTTGACGAAGCGCTTCTCCGGGATCAGTTCTTCGATGGTGCAACGCGCAATAACCGTATCGCCCGCTTTGACCGGCGCTTTGAAACGGATGTTTTGGGAAACGTAGATGCAGCCCGGTCCCGGCAATTTGGTGCCGATGACGGTGGAGATGAAGCTGGCCGTCAGCATACCGTGAGCGATGCGGCCTTCAAACATGGTCGGCGCAGCGAACTCGTGGTTCAGATGAACCGGGTTGGTATCCCCGGACATGCCGGCGAACATCAAAATATCGGCTTCGGTGATGGTCTTGCCGTAGATGTCGGTCATTCCGACTTCGAGTTCCTCGAAGTAATAGCCGTGCAACTCATCCATGAGCCTAATCCTTACGCTTTCCCCTGATAAAAACCGGCCTCACGGACATAGCACAAAAAAGACACTGCGCCGCAAAACCGAAGTGCGGCGCAATGTACCCCTTTGCTCAAGGCGGAGCAAGGAAACCGGGGGCTCGCCTCACCATTTTTCGCAATGCAGCAAGGCGGGCCCCAACTGACAGGGCGACTCAGGAGAAATTAAACCCGTTCGATCACCATGGCGATGCCCTGGCCGACGCCGATGCACATGGTGGTCAGCGCATACTTTCCGCCACTCCGCTGAAGCTGGTAGGTCGCCGTGGTGACCAGCCGCGCACCGCTCATGCCGAGGGGATGGCCCAGCGCAATCGCCCCGCCTTGCGGGTTGATCCGCGGGTCGTCGTCGGCCAGCCCTAGCTGGCGGGTGCAGCCCAGGCTTTGGGCCGAGAAAGCCTCGTTGAGTTCGATGAGGTCCATCTGATCGAGGGTCATGCCGAGACGATCCAGAAGCTTCTGCGTCGCCGGAACCGGGCCGACACCCATAATGCGTGGCGCAACCCCTGCCGTCGCCATGCCGAGAATGCGGGCCTTGGGGGTCAGGCCCTGCTTTTTGGCCGCTTCTTCCGAGGCGATCATCAGGGCGCAGGAGCCATCGTTGACGCCCGAGGCGTTGCCCGCCGTCACCGAACCACCCTCACGGAAAGGCGCTTTCAGGCTGGCCAATTTTTCCAAGCTGGTCTGACGCGGATGCTCGTCTTTATCAACGACGACCGGATCGCCCTTTCGCTGCGGGATGGATACCGGCGCAATCTCTTCGGCCAGCGCCCCATTGGCCTGGGCGGCGGCGGCTTTCTCTTGAGACCAGAAGGCGAACTTATCCTGATCTTCACGATTGATCTTGAAATCTTCAGCAACGTTCTCGGCCGTTTCAGGCATGGACTCCGTGCCGTATTGCTTTTTCATCAGCTTATTGACGAAACGCCAGCCGATGGTGGTGTCGTAAATCTCGGCGTTACGCGAAAACGCCGTTTCGGCCTTGCCCATGACGAAGGGCGAACGGGACATGGACTCTACGCCACCGGCCAGACAAAAACTGTTTTCTCCCGCCTTGATGGAACGCGCCGCAATGGCCACCGCATCCATGCCGGAGCCACAAAGCCGGTTGACCGTATTGGCCGGGACTTCCTGGGGTAGGCCCGCCAGCAACAGGGCCATGCGCGCCACATTGCGATTATCCTCGCCCGCCTGATTGGCGCAGCCGTAGGTAATGTCGTCGACCGCCGCCCAATCGACGCCCTCATTGCGCGCCATCAGCTCTTTTAAGGGGTGCGCCGCCAGATCGTCGGTGCGCACGGAAGAAAGCCCGCCGCCGTAGCGTCCGATAGGCGTGCGGATGGCGTCGCAGATAAAGGCTTCGGTCATGGTTTTAAATATCCTTCTATTTGATGTCTTCCGGCGGGATCATGTTGCCCGGCACGGCGCGAGACTGGCCGCGGAACATGGCGACAACCGTGCCGTTTTGGTCGGTAACCTTGGTGTCGTAAAATCCGCTTTTGCCCTCGCGCAGACTTTCCTCGCAGGTGGCGGTCAAAACGTCTCCGGCGCGGGAAGGGGCCAAAAAACTGATGGAGCAGGTCTGAGCGACCATATTTTCGTTATAGGAATTACAAGCACAGGCAAAGGCCACATCGGCCAGCGAAAAAGTCACGCCGCCATGGCACATATCGACGCCGTTGAGCATATCTTGGCGCACGGTCGCCCGCAGAACCACCCGGCCCGGCGAGACATCGACCAGTTCCACGCCCAGCCAAACGGCCATTTTATCGAGGCTCATCATCGCTTCGACAACAGCCTTTGCAGTTTTTTGTTGATCAGCGCTCACCTGCACTATCCTTTTTTTCCGTTTGACTGGAGAATGCAACGGAGGCAGCCTACAATCAAGTATTCCGTTACCGATTTACCGAATTGTCGGTTTCCAACGGTCAAAAACAGAACAGGAGCCCCCATGCCCAAGGTCTATGAAATCGACGGCGTCGTGCCGGTGATCCATCCCACCGCCTTTGTTCACCCCACCGCCGTTCTGATCGGCGACGCCATCGTCGGGCCGGGGTGCTACGTCGGCCCCGGCGCTTCCATGCGAGGCGATTTCGGACGCGTTCAATTGGGCGAGGGCTGTAACCTGCAGGATAACTGCATCATGCATTGTTATCCTTCGGGGACCTGCAAGGTGGAAGACAACGGCCATATCGGACATGGGGCGATTCTGCACGGCTGCACCGTCGGCGAAAACGCGCTGGTCGGCATGAACACGGTGGTTATGGACGATGCGGTGATCGGTAAGAACGCCATCATCGGGGCGCAGTCATTCGTCAAGGCGGGCTCGGAAATCCCGGAAGGCGCGCTGGCCGCCGGCATTCCCGCCAAGGTGATCAAGGAACTGACCGAAAAGGAAATCGACTGGAAACGTTCGGGAACGGCGGAATACCAAGAACTGGCCCGGCGCAGTCTGGCGACGCTCAAGGAAGCCTCGCCGCTGACCGAAGTCGAACCCAACCGCAAGAAGGTTCTCGATAAAACCTTCCACGGCATTCATTCGGCCAGGGATTGATTTTTCGACCGTTGCTTAGGCTGCGGTTTCCATCTTGGCGCGCGGGTTGTGTTTTTTCTTATCGCGCCAGGCGCTGAGGAATTCCTCCAGCTCCGGATCGGGCGTCTCGGGCGCCATCACCGATAGGCGAACGTACTGATCGCCGGTTTTGCCATGGGCATGGATGCCCTTGCCTTTGAGCCGCAGCTTCGAACCGGTGTTGGACCCTTTGGGCACGGTGGCCGTCACCGCGCCATGAATGGTCGGCACCCGCACCTTGGCGCCTAGAACCGCCTCATCAATGGAAATGGGCAGGTCCAACTCGATATCGAGGCCCTTGCGCTTAAATTGACCATGGGGCCGCACCGTTATTTCGATCAGGGCGTCGCCCTTGCGGCCTTTGTCGTCCGCCGGGCCCTGACCCTTCAAGCGCAGGGTATGGCCGTTTTCCGTGCCTGCGGGAATGGAAACATTGAGCGACTTACTCTCAGGCAGGGTGATCCGTTTTTTGGTTCCCTTGGCGGCATCGAGAAAATCCACATCCAGTCGATAGCGGGCATGTTGCGGTCCCGGGTCAAAATCACTAAATCCGCCGCGCGGCCCAAATCCCCCCATGCCGCCCCCGAAGATGTTGGAAAAAACGTCGCCGAAATCGCCGAAATCTCTGGTCGCACCCTGGCGGAAATGAAAATGTTGCGCCCCGTCCGGGCCACTGCCCTGACCGCCGAAGCCGAAGGGCGCCTGTTCATGGCCCTGCTCGTCAATTTCGCCACGGTCGTAGCGGGCGCGCTTGTCCTTATCGCGCAGAATTTCATGGGCCTGGGACAGTTCGCGGAACTTCTCCTCCGCCGCCTTATCTCCGGGGTGAAGATCCGGGTGATATTTTTTGGCGAGCTTCCGATAGGCCGACGAAATCTCCTTTTCCGTCGCCGTCTTGGAAACGCCCAGGACGTTATAAAGTTTCTCGGTCATGGCTTTTCTCCATGCCTCCTATAAAGCCCGCAATGAGCTTGGCTGCCGCCAGGGTCGGATCGCAGTCTAGCGAGGAAGACGCCGCCCGAGAGCGGCGTCCTCCCGGCAAAAAACGGTTAGGCGGCTTCTTTCTTCGAAGCCTTCCCGCCGATGATCTTCTTGGCCTTTTCAACGAGACTTTCGGGCGCACCCGATTTGATCTCGATGGAGCGCGGTTTACTTTCTTCAGGAATTTCGCGCTCAAGGTCAATCGTCAACAGGCCGTTGTCGAGATTGGCGCCGGTTACCTTCACATAATCGGCCAGTTGGAAGCTGTGGACGAAGTCGCGTTCTGCGATCCCTTTGTAGAGATAGCCTTCGCCTTCATCGCCCTTTTCTTCCGACTTCTTGCCGGTGACGGTCAGCTTGTTCTCCTTCATTTCGATCTCAAGATCGCCTTCGGAGAACCCGGCCACGGCCAGCGTGATCCGGTACTTTTTGTCACCCGCCTGTTCGATGTTGTAAGGCGGATATCCGGTCATCGACGATTCATGATCGAGAGCGGAATCCACCAGGCGGGCCAACCGGTCGAAACCTACGGCAGTGCGGTAGAGGGGAGAGAAATCATAGGTCAACATGGCGTCATCCTCCTTTGAGCAATGGTCCATTTCACGGCCGGACCCAAAAGAGGCGTCCGGCGATTCTGAGGTAGTTTCAAACCGGATTTCGCGCAAGATATCCGAACAAAAAAACGGGACCCGAAGGCCCCGTTTCAATTTCGTCTGCTTGGCTAAAACCTAGATTTGCCGCTCGAGCAGCATTTTCTTGGTTTCAGCGATGGCCTGGCCCGGGTTCAAGCCCTTGGGGCAGGTCTTGGTGCAGTTCAGAATGGTGTGGCAGCGGAACAACCGGAACGGGTCTTCCAGCAGGTCGAGGCGCTTGCCGGTCGCTTCGTCGCGGCTATCGACCAGCCAACGATAGGCCTGCAGCAGAATAGACGGGCCGAGGTAGCCGTTTTCGCCGTTCCACCAATAGCTTGGGCAGGAGGTGGAGCAGCAGAAGCACAAGATACATTCCCAAAGACCGTCGAGTTTGGCCCGCTCTTCGATGCTCTGAAGCCGTTCGCCGTTGGCGGGCGGGGCCGTGTCGGCCTGCATCCAGGGCTCGATTTCGCGGTACTGGGCGTAAGGCACCGACAGGTCGGGCACCAGATCCTTGACCACCGGCATGTGCGGCAGAGGATAGATGTTGACCTCGCCTTTGACGTCATCGATCGGCTTCAAGCAAGCCAGAGTGTTGGTCCCGTCGATGTTCATCGCACAGGAACCGCAGATACCCTCGCGGCAGGAGCGGCGGAACGTCAGGGTCGCATCGACTTCGTTTTTGATCTTGATCAGCGCATCCAAAATCATCGGACCGCAGTCGTCGAGATCGATCTTGAAGGTATCGATGCGCGGGTTTTCGCCCGTGTCCGGGTCATAGCGGTAGATGTTGAACGCACGGACGCGGGTTGCGCCGGTGGGTGCTTCAAAGACCTTGCCCTTACCCGGAACGGAATTGGCGGGAAGATTGAATTCAGCCATTGTCTTCGACCCTTCCTAGTAGACCCGAGCCTTGGGCTCGATGTACTCGACCTCATCGGTGAGCGTGTAGGTGTGAACCGGACGGTAGTCCAGATCGACCTTGCCCTTCTCGTCGATGGTGGCGAGCGTATGCTTCATCCATTCTTTGTCGTCACGCTCGGGATAGTCCTCGTGAGCGTGCGCGCCGCGGCTTTCGTGGCGGGCTTCCGCCGATACGATGGCCGTTTTGGCGCAGGCCATAAGGTTGTCCAGTTCCAGCGTTTCGACCAGATCGGAGTTCCAGATCAGGGACCGGTCGGTGACCCCGACGTCGTCCTTCAATTTCCAGACATCGTCCATCAGGCTGCAGCCTTCTTTGAGAACTTCGGCGGTCCGGAAAACGGCCGCGTTGTTCTGCATGGTCCGCTGCATTTTGTCACGCACCACGGCGGTCGGCTGAGAGCCCTTGGCGTTGCGCGCGGCGTCGAAACGGCCGAGCGCAAAGTCGGTGGCGTTGGGGTTGAGCGGCGGCAGAGGCGCACCGGGCTTAACCGTCTCGGAGGCCCGGATGGCGGCGGCGCGGCCGAACACCACGATATCGAGCAGCGAGTTGGTGCCCAGGCGGTTGGCGCCATGGACCGAAACGCTGGCGCATTCGCCAATGGCCATGAGACCGGGGCAAACCGCATCGGGATCGTCCTTGGTCGGACGCAGCACTTCGCCGTGATAGTTGGTCGGAATGCCACCCATGTTGTAGTGCACCGTCGGCAGCACCGGAATGGGTTCCTTGGTGGCGTCGACACCGGCGAAAATCTTAGCCGTTTCGGTGATGCCCGGCAGGCGTTCCCACAACACGTCGGCACCCAGGTGTTCCAGGTGCAGATAGATGTGGTCCTTGTCTTTGCCGACACCGCGACCTTCGCGGATTTCCACGGTCATCGCCCGGCTGACGACGTCGCGCGAAGCCAAGTCCTTGGCGGTCGGCGCATACCGCTCCATGAAGCGCTCGCCTTCAGAGTTGGTCAGATAACCGCCTTCGCCGCGCGCCCCTTCGGTGATCAGACAACCCGAACCGTAGATGCCCGTCGGGTGGAACTGAATGAACTCGTGATCCTGAACCGGCAGACCGGCGCGCAGCGCCATGCCGTTGCCGTCGCCCGTACAGGTATGGGCGGAGGTGCAGGAGAAGAACGACCGACCGTAGCCGCCAGTGGCGAGAACGGTCTGATGGCCGCGGAATCGGTGAATGGTGCCGTCGTCCAGGTTCCAGCAGATAACCCCCTGGCAGGAACCGTCTTCGCCCATGATCAGATCGATGGCGATGTATTCGACAAAGAACTGAGCGTCATATTTGAGGCACTGCTGGTAGAGCGTGTGCAGAATGGCGTGGCCGGTCCGGTCGGCAGCGGCGCAGGCGCGCTGAACCGGGGCTTCGCCATAGTTGCGCATGTGGCCGCCGAACGGACGCTGGTAAATCTTACCTTCTTCGGTGCGCGAGAAAGGCACGCCGAAGTGTTCCAGTTCGTGCACCGCCGGGATGGCGTTGCGGCACATATACTCAATAGCGTCTTGGTCGCCCAGCCAGTCCGACCCCTTGACGGTGTCGTACATGTGCCACTGCCAGCTATCCTCGGCCATATTGCCGAGCGCTGCGCCGACACCGCCCTGAGCGGCGACTGTGTGACTGCGGGTGGGAAAGACTTTGGTGATACAGGCGGTTTTGAGGCCCGCAGCGGTCATGCCCAGCGTTGAGCGCAGACCCGCGCCACCGGCGCCGACAACCACAACGTCATAGTCATGGTCGATGATATTGTAGGATTGGCTCATCTGGACTTACCCCTTCAGGCCGATCATAAGAGTGGAAATAATGCAGAACGTACCGAGGAAAATGGCGCCGAACTTGATAGCGATCAGCAGGGCGACTTCCAGCGTCTTGTCATGGACGTAATCTTCGACAATCACCGTCAGACCCAGTTTAACATGCCAGAAGATCGCAACGATCAGCAGCACCATCATGGTCAGTGAACCGGGATTGCCCATCCAGTCCTTGATCGCGGCGTAATCGGCGGCCACGCCACCGATCAGCGCTGAAACGAACCAGACGCCCAGAGGAATAATGGCGAGGCCGGTCAGGCGTTCGGCCAACCAGACGGCGGTACCGGATTTGGCGGAGCCGAGACCGCGCACGCGGCCGAGGGAACTACGCATTGTCATTGGTTTTCTCCCCCACTCTTTAAGACAGCGCGATCCACCAGGCGAGGACGGTCAGCACGATTGCGCCGACAAGCACCCAGACGCCCGATTTCGCGGTCGTTTCGATGTCGAAACCCAGCCCAACGTCCCAGAACAGGTGACGGACGCCGTTGCACAGGTGATAAAAGAAACAGGCAGACCATCCGAACAGGATCAGCAGGCCGAGCCAGGAAGTGAAGAATTCCTGGGCCGCCGCGAAGGCGTCCGGGCCATAGGCCATTGCGCCCAGCCAATAAGCCAGGTGAAGTGTGCCGATGGACAGGAAAAAGCCGGTCATACGGTGAAGAATGGACACCCCGGACGTAATCTGGGGCTTATAAATCTGGAGATGCGGCGATAGGGGCCGGTTTCCGGTGGACATGGAACGCGCCTCTCTTGCAAGAAAAGCTGGTTGGCAGTCTTGGGTCTCGCCCAAGTTGACAGGAGACGCAACCACCACGGTCACCCCCCTTGTCGATCAAGCTGAGGTTTAGCCCCTGACACTTTTCAAGTCAACGCTTTGAAGGGCTAATCGAGAATGCAAATCCACCCATAAACTACACTAAAAGGTAGGTGTATATCTTCGCTGCCAAAATTTTCATGTGCATCGACAGCACAACCCATTGATTTATAAAGATTCAGATATTTTTTGTGTACCGTCATGTGGATAAGTTGTGGGCGAAATGTGAGCATGTGGAAACTTTATTCACAAGAAATCGGTATTTTTGAAAAGTTTCATATTGAGCGCTCATAAAGCATTCCACATCATATTTCTCGCACGGGAAGCAGTGCCATGGTCGGCTTTTTCAAGTCGACTCGCTCCGGCCAAAACGGGTCTGGTCTTCTTCTTAAGAGGCTGGATTGCGGTTTGAAACCGGAGGCGGATGGGACGGCTGGAAGGACCGTTGCCCGCTTAGCCGAACTCGGCACGGCGGCGGGAAGCCCCTTCCACTTAAAAGTCGGTCGATCCGCGGCGAAGCGCTACGCCTCTTTCGTTCGAAGGGGCGGGCCACAAGCGGGCTTCGGCCTGGAGCGCTTCCGTCCTACCTTCGGGCAGGTTCGGAAATGACGCCCAACGAAGCTTCGTCAGGCAGTCGGCCCCGGCAGGCCAAGGTGGCGACACCTCGGATCCTGACGGCAAGACTGGGGGGATTTGGACCGATACGCCCTTCGGGGTCGTTGACGGTCAAGCGGCGGATCCTCCGGCTCGTTTTCCTAAGAACTAAGACATCTTCTTTCGACCGGGGCCTTCGGGGTCCGACTGAGGGAAAGCGTCCGACAATAAAGAGGTTGGGACCGTTATTGGACAAGGTATCCCCTTTCCAAAGACGGCTCTCGGTATTAGCGCCTCGTTCATCGGCATTGCCGTCGCCTTCGGGCGGCGGACGTATCGGAAGGATTTGGGACCCGCCCTCTTGCGGACGGATTTTGAAAACTCACCGATGCATTCCCTGGAGGGCCGCGGGCAACCCCCTAAGGCGCTCCGTTTGGAGGGGAATAAAGGCTTTTATGTGCATCGAGCCGACCTGACTCGTCAGGCTCGGGAAGGCTCAAAACGGGGTGTCAGGAGCACCATGCGGGTGGTGCGTTGTACAAGGCTCCCAGGGCTTGTACACCTGATGCCCCGTTTCCTATTCCGGCCCGACCGAAACGCCGGAGCAACCCAAGGACGCTGGGGACCATCCTGCCGAGAAGGGGGAGAAACGCTCATCGGGAAACCGGTGAGCGTTTCCTTTTGCCCGATTCAGACGGCGCGCCTTGATTCACATAATCATTATGTTGTACAAATCGACAGTCCAAAATGAAAACGTAAGTCGGTCTCTTGAGCGCACCCTTGTCCAGAATGCTGAAAGCCGTGTTGTTGGCCCTTATGCTGGTCAACATTACGGGCGGACTGTTCTCGGACGGGTTTGTGCCGGTTAAGCTGGCCGATAAGCGCGCTCCGACTATCTGCCTCGATGCGGAAAGCGAAAAGATCGCCAATACATCGGTCGAGCCGCTGATTACGCCCCCCGCCCCTGCGCCGGAAATGGTTCCGATTATCGCCATCACGGTCCATCGTCCGTTTTTGATTACGCAGCTTCCCAGGTCTACCGGACCACCGGTCGCTTAACCTCCATTTTTGCAATCGAGTTTCGCCCAGGTTTCGCCTCGGGCGAGTGTTGGGAGGCTGCGACACCGATGGCCACTCATGCCAGACGCCCCCGTCGCGCCTCCCAGCGGCCTTTTTCGTTTTTCGGCACACGCTGCTTTTGCGTCTTACCGCCCAAGCAGAAAAATATGTGTTTTGGAGGTGCAAAATGCGCCTGGTTCACGGTTTGAGATTCGACAATCTGATCGGCGATCTCTATGGCGGCGTTACGGCGGCCGTCATCGCCCTGCCTTTAGCGCTGGCTTTCGGCGTCGCTTCGGGTGTCGGCCCGATGGCGGGACTTTACGGAGCCATTCTCATCGGCTTCTTCGCCGCGGTCTTCGGAGGGACGCCGACACAAATCTCCGGCCCGACCGGCCCAATGACCGTGGTCATGGCCGCCGTCGTCATAGAATATGCCGACCAACCGCTCCTAGCCTTCACAGTAGTCATGCTCGCAGGCCTGTTCCAGATCGGCTTCGGCGTTCTGAGACTGGGACAACTGATCAGCCTCGTTCCATTCACCGTTATCTCCGGATTCATGAGCGGCATCGGCGTAATCATCATTATTTTGCAGATCGCCCCACTTCTCGGACAGGAACCGGTCACCGGCGGCGTGGTCGGCACCCTGATCGCACTCCCAAAACTGCTGAGCGACATCAATTTCCATGCCCTTCTGGTCAGCCTGCTGACCCTGCTAATCGTCATCGCCACCCCCAAAACCATCGGCCGTTTCATCCCCTCTCCGCTGCTGGCCCTCATCATCGGGTCCATTGGGGTTATGATCTTTTTCAACGAAGCGCCGATTTTGGGGCACGTTCCGACCGGACTGCCGAGCCTTAATCTGCCGGTCATCGATTTCACCGTACTGACCGAAATTATCGGCACCGCCCTCGTCTTGGCGCTGCTCGGCTCACTGGATAGTCTTTTGACCTCGCTGATCGCCGACAGCATCACCAAGACCCACCACGACTCAAACCGCGAACTGATCGGCCAAGGGATCGGCAACGTTTTCGCCGGACTGTTCGGCGGCCTGCCGGGCGCGGGGGCGACCATGCGCACGGTGATCAACGTCCGCTCAGGTGGCAAAACGCCAATTTCCGGCGTCGTTCATGCATTGGTTTTGTTGGGCATCGTGCTCGGCGCGGCTCCCTTGGCGGAAAAAGTCCCCCATGCAGTTCTGGCGGGCATTCTCGTTAAGGTCGGTTTCGATATCATCGATTGGCGCTACATCAGCCGCCTCAAATACGTGCCGCGCAAAGGCGTGTTGGTGATGTTCATTACCCTGGGTCTGACCGTCTTCGTCGATTTGGTTCTCGCCGTCTCGGTGGGTGTGGTGGCCGCCAGCCTGCTGTTCGTCAAGCGCATGTCCGATCTTCAATCGAAGAGCATCCGTTCTCACCACGACGTGACCGACGAATACGACCTGTCATCCAGTTCGCGGGCGATCATCGACAGCAGCAACGGCCGAATCGCCCTTTACCACTTCGGCGGTCCGTTAAGCTTTTGCGCCGCCAAAGACCTGATGAAACGCATTGTCGTTGGCGAACAGACCCGCGTACTGATCCTCGATTTCCGCAACGTCTCCGACGTCGACACATCGGCCGCCTTCGCTATCGAAGACACGCTCATTCGCGCCAAGGAGCAAAACATTCATATAATTTTCGTCGGCCTCAGTTCAGCGGTCGAAAAGGTTCTCTCCGGGATCGGCGCATTCCGTCACCTCGAAGAATACTTCGTCCTGGCCCACAGCGAACAAGCCGTCGATTTCTCAGCCTTTCTGGCAAGCGGCGAGTCTCTGCCCGAAGCCGAAACCAATTTCGGCGGATTGAGAGTCGTCGTCGATCACTCAAATCCGGAACTGGGAACGTGAGACAAAAATTTATGTTTTAGTCCAAACGGCGAGTTCGTAGCCATCCAGGTCGGTGAAGTGGAAACGCTTCCCGCCGGGGAACTCGAAAACCGGCTTGACGATCTTGCCCCCCGCGGCCTCGATACGGGTCTGAAGGTCATCGAGATCGTCACCGTAGAGAACGACCAGAGGCCCGCCCGACTGAACCGGCCCGGTCGCGTCGAATCCACCCCGCATCCGACCATCGGTGAATTCACTGTACTCGGAGCCAAAATCTTTGAAGGTCCAGCCGAAAACACCCCGATAGAAGGCCTTGCTGCGGAAAATATCGGCAACATTGAATTCGATGTAGTCAATTAAACGGTCAGGGGTCTCGCTCATAGGGCCTCTCCAAGAAAAACTATCTTGCCAGCCAGCATAGCGTAATCACATGCGGAAACAAAAAGGGGGAACAAAAAGCCAAACCGTTTGATTAAAAGTGGCAAAATCGTTTCCAGACAACATTCTTTTTTGGTATCAAAATCTATACTTTACAATGAATAGAAATGCATATCGGTATCATTATCCATACCATTCCCGTTGACGGTATAGAAAACGATACCGTATAGTACCTGGGTTGTAAGCAAAGCATGGAAAACGATACCTGTGATCGGCGAGCGACACGCAACCATCACCTTCAAGGGACGGCGAGCTGGCATCCTGCGGGAAACACCGAACGGGGGAACGTCATTCACCTATGATCCTGGATGGACAGACACCATTGCCTGCGCCCTTCCGGTAAGCGAGCGCATCCATGATCGAACTACCGGTCTACATCCATTCTTTGCTCATCTGGCACCGGAAGGCTGGCTGCGCGAGCGCCAGTCCGCATTCGCCGAAGTTGATCGTGAGGATGATTTTGGCATCCTGCTGGCATTTGGCGCCGACTGCATTGGTGCGGTCGGCATTGTCGACCCAGAGGGAAGCCACGATCGGGTTTTGCTGAAGGAGACGAATAACAACCTCGACCAAGCCATCAGCAATACGGAGCGGACCATTAGCGGCGTACAGGCGAAAACACTGTGCGATGCAGAAGGTAACGGCTTCCTGCCAGCCTCCGCCAATAGCCCGGCCTTGCACATTGCCAAATACCCAAGCGAAACCCTGCAGGACATGGTGATGAACGAGGTCGTAACACTGGAACTTTGCCGTATCTTGTTGGGTAAGGACGAAGTTGTCGCGGCAAAAACAGCCCTAGTCGACGGAATCAATGGTGTAGCATTGGTCGTCCGCCGTTTCGACAGGTCCGGCAATGACGGACGAACCAAATTGCGATGCGAGGCTTT
>CBDUMN010000052.1:0-23556 GCA_965368335.1 uncultured Rhodospirillales bacterium | reverse complement strand
TCCCTACGCAACGCCTTGGTGGAATCACGCCAGCGTTATAAGGACTTGGTGGAAATCTCCAGCGATTTCGCCTGGGAGCTGGGGCCTGAGGGAACCTTCGTTTTCGTTTCGCCGCGCGGTGCGCTCGGCTATCCGGCCAAACTGTTCGTCGGCAAGAAACCGGAAGATTTTTTGCTTCGTGAGGAAGACGCCGAGCGGGGGCTGCCGTTTACCAGCGGTGAAGACGCCCACGAAGAAGAGGTCTGGCTGAAATTCTCCGACGACAAACCGGCCTGCGTCGTGGTTTCGGCCTCACCTTTGGCCGATGAGGAAGGGCGCTGGGTCGGCGCGCGTGGCGTTTGCCGCGATGTGACCGAAGAGCGGATGCGCGATCAGGCTTTGGCTCGGGCCTATCACAGAGAGAAAACCTTGAGCCGCATCGTGACGGCCATCCGTGATGAGGTCGAGCCCTTGAACATGCTGGCCGTTGCGGCCAGCGCCACAACGCGAAGCCTCGGAGCCGACGGTTGTTACCTCTACCGATTTAAGGAAGAGATCGGGTTTCTTCCCTCGGGCGAGTATGGTGAGGATGGCGACCCGGCCGCAGCGGGCCGGGCGCTCGACGCCTTTGCCCAGGGGGATCTGGTTATCGACCTGATGGCGGGCGATCAGGCGCTTCTGGCTGCGCCGACTTATTATAGCGGCAAGGTCAATGGCGCTATCGTCTTATGGAAGGGGGGGAGCGAAGACAGTTGGGACGATGATGACCGCCTCCTTCTGGGCGACATCGCCAATCAGCTGGGCATCGCCAATGAGCAGGTGGCCAAGCACGAACACATATTGCAGCTGTCGCGCACCGACGCCTTGACCGGCCTTCTGAACCGCCGCGCCTTTTTCGAAGACGACGTGCCGCGCCGTATCCAGCGGCTCGAACATTCGGGCGACAAGGCTTCTTTGGTTTATGTCGATCTCGACAACTTCAAGCAGGTCAACGACATTCATGGACATCAGCGAGGCGATGAAGCCCTGATCGCCCTGCGCGACCTTTTGCTGCACGAAACACGGCCCGGCGATTCCATTGCGCGACTGGGTGGCGACGAGTTTGCTTTATGGCTTGATGGAGCCGATGAGAATGCTGCGCGCAAACGGGCCCAGGGTCTGTTGGCGGCGACCGAGCAGTTGCAGGAATATTCGGGCGATGCTGATCATCCACTGGGCATGTCCATCGGAATTGCCGTATTCGACCCGGCGATTAAGGAAAGCCTGGACAGACTGGTGGCGCGGGCCGATGACGCCATGTATGCAGTGAAACACGGTGGAAAGGGGAGTTTCGCCGTTGCGCCCATGCCGGGGGAAAGGGAGCGATGAACGATAAAACTGGGGTGGATCCTAAAATTCTCGAAGACGGCGAGCCGCTATCCTATGAAGATGCCCGTGAACTACTGAGACATGATGACCCGGAGGTTCGTCGTCGACTGGCCTCGCGGACCGATATTTCAGCTGAGATTCTTTACTTTCTGGCCGAAGACCCCCATCCGGAAGTGCGCCGTGAAATCGCCGCCAACGATGCGACCCCGCGCAAGGCCGATTTGCTGCTGTTGGGCGATGCCGAGCCCGCTGTGCGCGAGGACTTGGCTTATAAAATCGCCAAGCTGGCCCCAGGCCTGACTGCCAACGAGCGCGACAAAATCAAGACCATGACTTACGATGCGCTGGAATCTTTAGCGCGAGATCAGGCGACTAAAGTCAGGCAAATTCTCTCCGAGGCGCTGAAAGATGTCGCCGATGCGCCGCCTGCGGTTATTCGCAGGCTGGCCCGCGATATCGAGTTGGCCGTTGCCGGCCCGGTGCTTGAGTTCTCGCCGGTCCTAACCGACGACGATCTTCTGGAAATTATCGAAAGCGAACACGCCAATGGCGCTCTGTCGGCCATTTCACGGCGTTCCCAGGTGGCTTCCAACGTTGCCGACGCCATTGCCAGGACCGATGACGAGCAGGCGATTACTGAACTGCTTTCCAACCCCAGCGCTCAGATTCGTGAAGAGACGCTGGATATGCTGGTCGATCGCGCCCCGTCGATAGAGGCCTGGCACGATCCGCTGGTCAATCGTCCGGTTTTGCCCTCGAGAGCGGCCTCCCGTCTCGCGACTTTTGTCGCCGATACGCTTTTGAAGGTTCTCGAGGTTCGGGAAGACCTGGACCCTGCGACGGCGGAAGCGGTGAAGCAAGAAGTTCATCGTCGCCTGGACGAAGCGACCGGGGCCGAGCCCAGGGGAATGGACAAAATACGCGAACTGGCCGAACCCAAAGGCTTGGACGGGCCGGAAAAACCGGACCTGACCGGCGATGAGGAAGACGATGGCGAAACGCCGATGGAGGTCGCCGAGCGGATGATGGAAGACGGCCAGTTGACCGAAGAGGTCATCCTCGCCGCTCTTGAGAAAGACGACCGCCGGTTCGTCAATGCAGCGCTTTCGGTTGTTTCCGGGGTTCCGCTTGAAGGAATTATGCGGATGATTTCGGGCCAGAATGCCAAGGGTGTTGTTTCCGTTTGTTGGCAGGCCAAGATGTCGATGAAGCTGGCTATCGATCTTCAGGCTCTGCTCTGCAATATTCCCCAGTCCAATCAGTTGGGTGAAGCGGATGGAGACTTCCCGCTGAGTGAAGACGACATGGCCTGGCAGATCGAACTGTTCGGTGGAAACTGAGTTTTAGCGACCGCTAGAAATGCCGGAGGCTGGCGATTTGCCGGTTGAGTTGGCGTTTCAACAGCAGATACCCGATAGCCGCCATGGATGCGCCGGTTCCCAAAATAAGCAGCACGGAGACTTCGGGAAAGAAGGTCCAGCCCCCCGGCATCAGCTTGGCGACCACCCCATAGGCCGCGCCCGTTCCGAGCAGGGCGGAGGGTATGGCGGCGGCCAGGGCGATCAGCAGCATTTCGAGCATACAGGAAAGGGCGATCTGTTTGGGCCGCGCTCCGACGACTTTTAAGAGCGCCATCTCCTTGACCCGACGGCGATAACCGGCTGAGAGAGAGCCAGCGAGAACGAAAAACGCCGCGCTGACCGTGGCTGTAGAAGCCATGACCAGGGCCGTGGTTAGACCGTCGATCAGACCCTCCATTTTGGTTAAAACCGCGGACACCCGAATGAAAGGAGATAAAGGGAAAGCGGTTTGGGCCGTTTTCTCGATAGCCTCAAGGCTGTTCGGCGTCGCCCAGAGCGCGGCCACTCGGCTGTGTGGGATGGGCGTTGGTGGCGGCGAAAGCAGGATGGGGAAATCAAGCTCCAGACGGGTCCAGTCGACCGCCCGCAGGTTGGCGATGGTGACATTTGTTGGGTGACCGAGGATATTGAGCGTTAGCCGGTCGCCGACGGTGACGCGCAAGCGTTCCGCCACCTTGACGTCCAATGAGGCTTGCAAGGGGCCTCGGTAGTCTTTCGGCCACCATTCGCCCGTAACGATCTGGCCCTTATCGGTCGGTTGGGCGCGCCAGGAAAGACCCCGGTCGCCGCGCACCACCCAGGAAATATCCTTCGGCACGCCCCAATCGCGCACCGGCGTGTCTTTCACGGCGGTCAGGCGACCATGAAGAAAGGGAGCGGTTTCGAAGCGCTGCACGCCCGGCAGAACGGCGATGGTTTCGGCAAAGGCGTCGCTTTCCTCAGGGGCGATATTGAGAAAGACCAGATCGGGGGTTTGCGCCGGGAGAGTTTCCCGTAGATGGGCCCCGGCATGACGATCCAGGGTGAGGATGGCGACCAGCAGGGTCAGCGTCAGGCCCAGCGCCATGATCATCGACCCGGTCGGCGCCCCGGGCCGCCCGATATTGGCGATAGCGATCCTAAGCACCGGGCGGTTCTTGAAATGAATACGGTGGGCCAGCCAGCCGACCCCTTTGCCGAGCCCGAGAAAGGCCAATACGGCCAAGGCGACGCCGCCACCGAAAATCAACGCGAATAGCGGCATGGCGGTGGCGGTCATAACCAAAGCGCCAATCAGCCCGGCGGCTAAAACCATGATGGCGACCGCCTTCCAGGTATGGCGGTCGCGCTGGGGTTTCATCTGGTGTTTGAAAAGCTTTTGGGCCGGTGTCGAGCAGGCGCGGTCGAGCGGCCAGATGGCGAAAAGCAATGCGGTCAACAAACCGAAAGCGCCCGCGACGGCCAGGGCCAGGGGTTGCAAGCCAGGCTGCCACTCGAAGGGCAGATAAGGGGCGGCCAGTCCCATGGCGGCCTGTTGCAAGGCGGCCCCGGCGGTGAGCCCGATGATCAGTGCAAGCAAGGCGGCGAAGAGCACCTGCCAGAGATATATCGAGGAAATCAGCCCGCGCGGCGCGCCGTTGCTTTTCAAGATGGCGATGGTCTTGGTTTTACGGGTTAGATGAGCGCTCACGCCGCCTGAAACCCCGATGCCGCTGATCAATAAGACGGAAAGGCCGATGAGGATAAGGAGCGAGCGGCCGATTTCGGCCATGCGCTCAATTCCCGGCACGCCATCAGCCGCATTGACGATCCGCCATCCGGCATGGGGAAAGCGCACCTCGATTTCCGCAATGGCCGCCTCGGCCTTATCCGGCGCATCCAGCAGCACCCGGCTGTAATAATAGCTGGGACCTCCCGCTTCGGAGAGCCCGCTTTGATCGAGCGCGGTGCGGGAAATCATCAGGCGCGGTCCCAGAGAAAAGGCCGCCAGGGATTTGTCGGGCTCGTTGATGATGACGGTGCGGATTTGGATGTCGATAGTGCCAAGCCTGGCAATATCGCCCACCTGCAAGCCCAAGGCCTTGAGCAAGGCTGGGGCTGCCGCGGCTCCGAAAAAGCCATTCTCTAGGTCAAAGGCGGTTTCTTTGGACGTTGGGGGATTTAGCCTCAACTCTCCGAGAAGCGGGTAGGTCGGGTCGACGGCTTTCAGTTCTACAAGGGTTGGGCGGCTGCCGTCAGAGCGCTGGACCAAAGGCCGCAGTTCGGCGATCTCGCTGACTTTGCCGAGAGTTTTAAGATGGGTTTTTTCTTCGGATGAGGCCGGGCGATGAAAAAGTCGCAAGGCCAGGTCGCCACCGACGGCTTGACGCGCGCCGCCTCGCACCCCGTCAAGCACCGCATCGGCGATGGAGCCGACCAGAGCGAATGCCGTAATGGCGAAAGCCAGCCCGGCGACCAGAAGCCAGAAACCACCGGAACGGCCCTGGAAATCGCGCCGGGCGAACCGAACGGCCAGGGCCTGAGTTTGAAAAAATGAAAGAGGGCGGTTCACGGGTCCAAAAGCCTCGTGCGATTATTTCCCCGTGATCAGGGTGCCTGCGCCGTGTTCGGTGAAAATCTCAAGCAGGACCGCATGGGGAACCCGCCCGTCGATGATCACCGCCCCTTCGACGCCTGCATCGACCGAGGAGAGGCAGGTTTCGATCTTCGGAATCATGCCGCCGTGAATGGTGCCGTCGGCAATGAAGTCGCGGGCTTTTTCGGCTGTCATTTCGGGAACCAGGGTGTCGTTTTTATCGCGCACCCCTTCCACATCGGTCAGCATCAGAAGCCGTTTGGCTTTAAGCGCCGCGGCGATAGCCCCGGCCGCCGTGTCGGCGTTGATGTTGTATGTCTCTCCCTGGTCGCCCATGCCGATGGGTGCGACCACAGGAATAACATCGGTTTCGAGGAAGGTGTCCAGCACATGCGGATTGACCTTCTTCGGTTCGCCGACAAAGCCGAGGTCGAGCAGTTGCTCAATATTGCTCTCCGGATCCTTTTTCTTGCGGTGCAGCTTTTCGGCCATGATCAGATGGCCGTCCTTGCCCGACAGACCGGCGGCGAAACCGCCCGCCTCGTTGATCGCCGAAACGATCTGTTTGTTGATCGCTCCGGCCAGCACCATCTCGACCACTTCCACCGTCGCCTGATCGGTGACCCGCAAGCCATCGACGAAGGAGCTTTGAATCTTCAGCCGTTCCAGCATGGCGGCGATCTGCGGCCCGCCCCCGTGGACGACCACCGGGTTCATGCCGACCTGTTTCAACAACACGATGTCGCGAGCGAACAACTTCGCCAGCTCGGCGCTGCCCATAGCGTGACCGCCGTATTTGACCACAATGGTCGCGCCCGAATAACGCTTCATATAGGGCAGCGCTTCGGAGAGGGTTTTCGCCTGGGCGAACCAGTCTTCTTTGGTCTTTTTTGCGGTGTCGGTCATCGTATCGGTTCCGTAAGAGCGGGCTAAGCCCTTGTAATCTACACGCTTTAGCCTAGCTCCGCCAGCATGGTGAGTTCGGCGCGCAGCTCGGCGATTCCCTTTTTCTTCTCCGAGCTGGTCACATGGAGGCGGGGGTGGGCGGCCGGGCGCTTTTTCAACTCTTTGACCGTTGCCGCAATGCGCTTTTCAAGCTCCTTGCCTGAAATCTTATCGATCTTGGTTAGCACCACCTGATAGTTGACCGCCGCCTTGTCGAGCATCTTCATCACGTCGCGGTCGACGTCCTTAATGCCGTGGCGTGAGTCGATCAGAAAGCAGACGCGACGCAGTTGCTGGCGACCGCGCAGATAGCTATTGATCAGGGTGTGCCATTGTTCGACCACATGAACCGGAGCCTTGGCGTAGCCGTGGCCCGGCAGGTCGGAGAGAATCAGCTCACCGCCAAGGTCGAAGAAGTTGATCTGCTGGGTGCGCCCCGGCGTGTTGGAGGTTCGCGCCAGGGTTTTGCGCCCGGTCAGCGCGTTGATCAGGCTCGATTTGCCGACGTTGGAGCGTCCGCAGAAGGCGACTTCGGGCAGGTCGGAAGGCGGCAGTTGCTTGAGTTGCGCGACGCCCAGCATGAAATCGCAGGACTTGGCGAATAGCAGACGCCCCGCTTCGATATCTTGGTCTTTGAACGTGTCGTCGCTCATGATGCTCACCGGCCATTCCCGCCGAAGCGGGAATGGCGATTAGAAGATGGGACCGGCCCTATTCTTTTTTGTCTTCGGCCTGGCGCATGATCACCCACTGCTGGGCGATGGAAAGCACGTTGTTGCAGGCCCAGTAGATCACCAGACCGGCCGGGAAACGGCCGAGCATGAAGGTGAACACAATGGGCAGGGCCATCATAATCTTGGCCTGAACCGGATCGGTGGGCTGCGGATTGAGCTTCTGCTGCAGCCACATGGAAACACCCATGATCAACGGCCAGACGCCAATCATCAGCAATTCGGGCGGCGTCCAGGGGATCAGCCCAAACAGGTTGAAGACCGACGTGGGGTCGGGAGCCGACAAGTCCTGAATCCAGCCGAAGAACGGCGCATGACGCATTTCGATGTTGACGAACAACACCTTATAGAGCGCGAAGAAAACGGGAATCTGGACAAGCAGCGGCAAACAGCCCGAGGCCGGGTTGACCTTCTCGCGCTTGTACATCGCCATCATTTCCTGATTGAGCCGTTCCTTATTGTCGCCGAACCGTTCGCGCAGCTTCTCCATCTTGGGCTGAAGCGCCTTCATGCGGCCCATAGAGCGATAGGATTTGTTGGCCAGCGGAAACATCAAAAGCTTGATGGCGATGGTCAGCAGAATAATCGCCACGCCGAAGTTGCCGACCCAATGGTTGATGTAGAGCAGGCAGTAGAAGATCGGCTTGGTCAGGAAGTAGAGCCAGCCGAAGTCGATGGCCAGGTCGAAGTTGGCGATGCCGAGCGTCTCGGTGTAGTGATCCATCAGGGTCACTTCCTTGGCCCCGGCGAACAGGTAGCCCTGGGCTGTGCCCGATGCGCCCGGCTCGATGGTCACGCCACCGGCCACATAGTCGACCTGATACTTATCCTTGTTGCCGTCCCGGCTATGGATGAAGTCGGCGTTGACGGCGACTTTCTGATCGGGGATGACGGCGGTCATCCAGTATTTATCGGTAATGCCGATCCAGCCGCCGGTGGTTTTGCGCTTGAGGTTGCCATCGTCGCGCAGATCGTCGTAGTCGACCTCTTCAAGCGTACCGTCGAAGACGCCGAAGGGGCCTTCGTGAAGAATGATAAAGCCGGTCGTCTCAGGCGTGTCGGTGCGCGAGATCAGCGCGTAGGGATAAAGCGTGACCGGTGTCGAGCCATTGTTTTCCACCGTCTGCTGGACGGTGAACATATAGTTCTCGTCAATCGAGATGGTTCGTTTGAACACTAGGCCTTCGCCATTGTCCCAGACCAGGGTGATCGGTGAGTTGGGTGACAGGACGTCGCCGGTCGCGCCCCAGACGGTGTCACCGTTGGGCACCTTGACGCCTTGGGCGGTCCAGCCCCATTCGGCGAAATAGGGGTTTTCGGAGCCGAGTGGCGAGGTCAGCGCAATCTCCGGGCTGCCCTTATCCAGCTCTTCATGGTAGTTGGCCAGGGTCAGATCGTCGATCCGTGCGCCTTTCAGCGCAATTGAGCCATGCAAGCGCGGCGCATTGATATTGACCCGTATGACGTCTTTTAAGATGTCTTCGCGTTTGCGGGCCTGTTGCACCGGTGCGGGTGCGCCGGGAGCGGCGGGCGCGCCGGGGGCGACGACACTGTTCGGTGGGGCGGGTTGCCCGGGAACGGTCGTTTGGGCCTGCTGTTGCGGCGGGGGCGGCGGGTTGAAATATCCGAAGATGTAATCGAAGCCGAAAATGATGATGATCGCCAGCACGACGGCCAAAATCAGATTGCGCTGTTCATTCATCGGTCGATGTTTCCTCTAACGTGCGGCGGGAACGTTGCCGTCCGGGCCGCCATGACTTTTTTCTGGCCCGCAGGACTCGTGATGGTGATGTTTCGGCGGGACAGGGTCGTAACCCCAGCCGCCCCAGGGATGACACCGGGAGATACGCCTGATTGCCAGCCAGCCGCCTTTGATCGCGCCGTGCCGTCCGAGCGCCTCGAGGGCATATCCCGAACAGGTGGGCTGATAGCGGCAGGAGCCGGGCATAATCGGTGAAATCAGGAGCTGATATCCGCGGACGAGTCCGCGAAGCAATGCGGCAGCCGGAGTCATTCCTTGTCGCGCTCCTAAAAAGGTTTTCCCGTTGGTCCCCAAACTTACTTTCCGGTTCGGCGTTTGCCTTTCCGGGGTCTTCCCTTGGGCGCGGTCTCGATCCGCTCGAATGCGGTTTCAAGATCGTCCACCAAGGCGTCGAAAGGCCGGTCGACAGTATCGAACCGGCCAATAAGGACGTAATCCCGCCCTGTCTTGCCCCTTGTCGGCATCACCTGCTCAACGGCGGCCCGCAATCTTCTGCGTGCCCTGTTGCGCCGGACGGCATTGCCGACTTTCTTGCTCACCGTAAAACCGATGCGGGGCGGATTTTCGTCGTTTCGCCGACGTTCTTGTAAAATCAAACCGCGCGTGACCCATTTACGTCCCGTCGCGGCAACTTTCAAAAACTCGGCGCGCCGTTTGAGGCGCGGGATTGCCGAAGCCATGGCTTCTGGCTCCCTCCAGCCTCAAATTTTAGGCGGACAGGCGCTTACGTCCTTTGCTGCGGCGATTGGCCAGAACCCGTTTGCCACCAACAGAAGACATGCGGGAGCGGAAGCCATGCCGGCGCTTGCGGACGAGCCTGCTCGGTTGATATGTGCGTTTCACTGGTCTTTCTCCGTCAAAACGGCCGTTCTAAAAGTAAGCCCCGGTGTATACGGAACCGCTCTGGTGAAGTCAAAGCATTTCAGGCGTTTTTGGTAAGATTCCCCGCCACTTGCGTGAAAGGGCGATTAATCTCCCGCAGAGTCCCTTATGGCGGCGTCGATTTTGGCGATGACCGATGGATCGACCTTGCGGCTGCAAAAAACGTGACGTTCGTTGCCGGGTGGCGCGTCGGAAAGCTCTGAAATGACCAGCTCCACGGGGCTTCCCATGCTCTCTGTGGCGAAGGTTTCGGCCATCTGATAGTTGATGACGCCGTAATCAATTTTCTCGCGCATCAACATAGCTGAAAAATATTCCGAACGGCGGATCATCGCCGTTTTCGGCGTTTCGCTCGCCAAAAGTCCGTCGATATAGCCGCCATAGGAGTAGCCGGACTGGACGCCCATGGTGAGAGAGGCATCGGCTAAAAGACCCTTGAAGGTTTTATGCCGACTGATCCGCCGATCGCCCTTGCGGTGCATCGCCACCAAGCCTTTGTCTTGATGGAAAGGAATGGAAAACTGTCCATAGGCTTCGCGGTCGGGGTTGCGGAACCAGCCGATTGAACAAACCGGCTCTTTGTTTTCCCGTATGGCGTCGAGAATTTTTTTCGGTTTGGACTGACGCCAGCGGTAGGTGACGCCGGCGCTTTTAAAAAACAGAACGGCTTTCTCGATCAATTGGCCTGTGGGGGCTCCGCTTGCCGTGGCGACGTAGAAAGGCGGCCGGTTATGGTAGAGCCAGGTAAAGTCCGTCGCCCAAGCCTTGGGGGCCAATGCCTGTGTGGCCATTAAGGCCAACCCGAGAAAACCGATACGCGCGCGCCAGCCCATAGATTTCTCCTTTTGAGTGGATTGTCACAAGGTATACGGGAATATTCCCTCGACAAAGTTAAAACAACGCGGTAGCGCTCTCGAAACGGTCACAGAAAGGTGACTGGCCTGTGTATGGCCGATGGGCTTAGCTACTAAAGATAACGCAAGACGGGGTCCTGACCCTAGTCACCTGGAATTGAAATAGATGGCATTAATGACTGTCTTGAAGAAGCACTGGCAAGGAAAGGTTCGCGCGGTGATGCTGGCGCATCATAAGCGTACCTTAACGCTGTCCAGTGATTCTTCAAGACAGCCGAACGGTTGTTTTTCCCATCGTTCCACCACGTCGAAAACGCTTGCCGATGACACCGCATCGCCTACGCGCCTCCTCCTTGTGGAACGATGGGAAAAACAATCATTAATGCCATCTATTTCAATTCCAGGTGACTAGGTATGAAGACCAAGGATAACAACAAGATGAGCAGCCGGGCCGTGCAGCCGACCGATGAGAGAGAAATTACCGTAGAAGCTAGGAGTTCCGGGAAAAGCCGGTTTTCCCTCTGGCGGTTGATCCCGATTGCGCTGATCCTGCTTGGGTTTGGCGGTTTTTTCGCCTTCGATCTCAATCAGTACCTGACGTTTGAAGCCTTTGCCGAACATCGCCAAAGCCTGCTTGCCTGGACCGAAGCGAACAGCCTTTTGGCTATTTTTTCCTTCATGGGGCTTTATGCCCTGGCGGTGGCCTTTTCCATCCCGGGCGCAGTCTGGTTGACGATTGTCGGCGGTTTTCTATTCGGCAGCCTGGAGGCGACACTTTATGTAGTGGCGGGCGCGACCTTCGGAGCGACGGCTATTTTCATCATCGCCAAGTATTCGGCGGGAGACTACCTCTGCTCGAAGGCGGGCGGCATGGTCAAGAAGATGGAGGACGGGTTCAATGAGAATGCGTTCAGCTATCTTCTGGTTCTGCGCCTTGTGCCGTTGTTTCCCTTCTGGTTGGTCAATCTGGTTCCGGCCATGGTCGGTTGTCCGTTGCGCACCTACGTGGCGGCTACTTTTATCGGCATTATTCCCGGGACTTTCGTTTACGCTCTTGTCGGTAACGGGCTCGGCGCGGTCTTGGATGCAGGGGGGCAGCCGGACCTCGGCATCATCTTTTCGCCGGAAATACTGGGGCCGATCGTGGGCCTCAGTCTGCTTGCCATGATCCCCATAGCCTACAAAAAATATAAAGCGACCAAACAAGACACTTAGCCGTAACCGGGTTTTTCGCTTATAATCCAAAACATTAGCGAGGGGGAAATATGTCTCAACGCCTGGAAGTCGATATCTGCGTCATTGGAGCCGGATCGGGGGGGCTGTCGGTGGCCGTCGGCGCGTCTCAGATGGGCGCGCGGGTTGCGCTGGTCGAAAAGGGCAGGATGGGGGGCGATTGCCTGAACTACGGCTGCGTTCCGTCGAAGGCCTTGCTGGCGGCGGGACATGCGGCCCAAGGCGTCCGCCAGGCGGGTCGGTTCGGCATTTCGACAAACCTATCGGAGATTAACGGCAAGAAAACCTTCGATCATGTGCAGGGAACCATCGACGCCATTGCCCCTCATGATTCGGTAGAACGGTTCGAGGGCCTGGGCGTGACCGTCGTTCAGGAGACCGCGCGGTTTATCGACCGACAAGAGGTTCAGGCGGGGGATACGACGATCAAGGCCAAGCGTTTTGTCGTCGCCACGGGGTCCCGCGCTTTCGTCCCGCCCACTCCGGGGCTCGATGAAACTCCTTTCCTGACCAACGAAACCCTTTTCACGCGCGACGCCCTGCCGGAGCACCTGCTGATCATCGGCGGCGGGCCCATTGGCATCGAAATGGCCCAGGCCCACCGACAACTGGGAGCCGAGGTTACGGTGCTTGAGATGGCCGCCATCATGCCCCATGACGACCCGGAACTGGTTGATGTGGTCCGTACGCGGTTGCTTAAAGAAGGGGTGAGCCTGAGGGAAGGCGTAAAAGTTGTCCGCACGGCAAAGGCCGAACAGGGCGTTTGCGTCACTATTGAAGCCAATGGCCGGGAAGAAACGCTTGAGGGGTCGCACCTGCTCGTGGCTGCCGGGCGTCGCCCCAACCTGGAAGGGCTCGGTCTGGAAGAGGCCGGAATCGCCTATTCGGCCAAGGGGATCGAAGTGGATGCCCGGCTGCGGACAACCAACAAAAAGGTTTTCGCCATCGGCGATGTGGCGGGCGGTTATCAGTTTACCCATGTGGCGGGCTATCATGCGGGGATCGTTATTCGCAATGCGCTATTCAGACTTCCGGCGAAGGTGGATTATTCGGCGCTGCCCTGGGTGACCTATACCGCACCGGAACTGGCTCATGTGGGCATGGCCGAGAAAGACGCCAGGGCGGCCCATGGGGCGATCACCATTCTTCGTTGGCCTTTCGCCGAAAACGACCGGGCCCAGGCCGAGGGTGAAACGGACGGTCTGATTAAGGTGATCACCACCAAGAAAGGGAAAATTCTCGGAGCATCGATTGTCGGCCCCAAGGCGGGAGAATTGATTCAGGTGTGGGTCTTGGCGATCAGTCAGAAAATGAAGATCGGTGCGATGGCTGGGATGATTTCGCCCTATCCGACGCTTGGCGAGGTGGGCAAGCGGGCGGCGGGCAGCTTTTTCACGCCAAGTTTATTTAGCGAGCGGACCAAGAAGATTGTGCGGTTCCTGTTGAGGTTTGGATGAAGGATAGCGGCGGCAAAATTGAAGAAGAGGGAAAGGCGATACCGGAACCGGTGGTGCGGTTCGCCCGCCGCAAGAGTCTCTCGGCGCGCCTGCTGCTGCTCACCATCGTTAGCATCATGCTGATTGAGTTGTTTATCTTCGCCCCTTCCGTTTCGCGGTTCCGCAAGGTTTGGTTCGAAGAACATCTGGCGGTTGGCGAGTTGGCGGCGCTGGCTCTTGAAGTGGCTCCCGACATGGAGGTCGCCCGGCCTCTGCAGAACCGCCTGCTGGCTCACGCCGGAGCCCACGGGATCGTTCTGCGCAAACCCGGCCATTCGGTGCTTGCTCTTTCCGAGGAGATGCCCAAAGAGGTCGATCTGATGGTCGATGTGCGTCCCGAGCTATCCCTCATGTGGTTGGGCGGAGCGATTGACACGTTTTTGCAAGATGGAAACCGTGTCGTTCGGGTGGTCGGTCCTTCGACCATGGATGATGAGACGACCGTTGAAGTGATTCTCGACGAAGCGCCCATGCGAATGGCGATGATCGATTACGGCAAACGGATTTTTGCGCTTTCCATCGTCATCTCGCTGTTTACGGCGGCTTTCGTCTATTTGAGCCTGCAATGGTTGATGGTCCGGCCCATGGGACGAATTACCCGCTCGATGATAGCGTTTCGTCGAGCCCCGGAGGACGAAAGCAGCGCCATCGAGGTCAGTGACCGGGAGGATGAAATCGGGGTTGCCGAGCGGGAACTGGCGGTGATGCAGGATCGCTTGCGCACGGCCTTGAAGGAAAAGGCCCGGTTGGCTGCTTTGGGCGCCGCGGTGGCCAAGGTCAATCACGATCTGCGCAACACCCTGGCCACAGCGAGCCTTATTTCCGATAAGTTAGCCGTAAGTGAAGATCCGCAAGTACGGGAAGTGGTGCCGCGCCTGATTGCTTCCATCGACAAGGCGGTCAATCTCAGTACCCAGACGCTGGATTTCGTCGCCGAAAAAGGCAAGCAGATGCTCAAACGGCGGTTCTTCCTTTTCGATCTGATCGAGGAGGCCGAAGCGCTCAGTCAGCCGCTTGACGTCAAGCTGGATGAGGAAACCGGTGAAAGATGGCTCAACCGGACGCCGAAAGATCTGGAACTGATGGCCGACCCGGATCAGCTTGTCCGGGCCATCAGCAATCTGGCGCGCAATGCTTTTGAGGCTGGGGCGAATACCGTTACGCTTAATGCCGAGACTGAGGACGATTGGGTGTCGTTGACCTTTTCCGATAACGGTCCGGGGCTGCCTGACAAGGCGCGGGAAAATCTGTTTAAACCCTTTGCCGGGTCGGCGAAGAAAGGCGGGACTGGTTTGGGGCTGATTATCGTCAAAGACATCGTCACCGCCCATGGGGGAGATATGAGACTGGAGGCGACAGGTCCGGAAGGGACCGTTTTCAAGATTTTACTGCCGGGGGGAGTGCAATGAGCCAGACTATGACTTGGGAGCCGGGGCGTTATCTAACCTTTGGCGCTGAACGACAACAGCCAGCTCTCGATCTCATGGCGGCGATACCCGAACGCCCCCTAACCTCAATCGTCGATCTCGGCTGCGGCGCCGGGGGCAATGCGGAAGTCTTGCGCGACCGATTTCCGAGATCGCGGATTACCGGGGTGGACTCATCGCCCGAGATGCTTGCGGAAGCCTGCAAACGCGAGGGTATTCACTGGGTTCGCGCCGATATTGCCGACTGGCGGCCCGATCATCCGCCGTCCCTTATCTTTTCAAATGCCGCGCTCCATTGGCTGGGCGATCATGCGACATTGTTTCCCCGGCTGCTTTCGGTGCTTGAACCCGATGGGGTGTTGGCTGTCCAGATGCCCAACAATTTCGCCGCTCCCACCCACACCGCCATTGCCGAAACCGCCTTGAGCGGTTCGTGGCGGGCAAAGCTGGAGCCGATGATTAAGGAAACGCCGGTTGCGCCGCCCGGCTTCTACTACGGCCTGCTTGCCCCTCTGTGCAAATCGGTGCGCCTTTGGCAGACTGAATATATCCACGTTTTGTCCGGCAAAAACCCGGTGGCCGACTGGACCCGCGGCACGGCGCTCAAGCCGTTTCTCGATGCCCTTGAAGGGAAAGAGCGGGAAGACTTCTTCGAAGCCTATGCAAAACGGATTGCGGAAGCCTATCCGCCGGAGCCTGATGGTCGAACCTTAATGCCCTTCAGGCGGTTTTTCCTGGTCGCCGAGACTATTTGAAAAAATAGGCGGAAAATTTCGTGGAAAACCGGGGCTTTTATCAAATTGCATAAAATTTTATTCAATCTGTGACGATCATCACATCCGGGAAGCCGTGGGGCGGGTAGAGTCATCCTCAAGAGACGACGAACTACGAATGAAACGTCCTCTCGAGAAGGAGTTACCCATGTCCCGGATTTGGTGTTCCCCATCCCCCAAACGTCCCAAGAGCGACCCCCAAAATCGCTCTGTCCCCACCAAGTCCGGGACCCCCTTCTCAAACCCGTCCCGTGATATTTCGAGCCGTGAATTTCTTGAGGCGCTCGACCGGCTGTTTCCGCAGCACTATGCATGGCACGGCTCAAGCCATGACCGGCTCGGCATGCCCCATAGGCGCGGCTAAGGCTTTCAGTCTCCCAGAGCAATTCCTTCCCGGCGCGGATCGACCCCGCCGGTTATTTTTTGTCCATCGATATGGATGGCGTGGAGCCCGCTGGTCATGGGTTTGATATCGACCTTGTGGCCCATGGCTTCCAATTCGGGTTTTAAGACTTCAAGGCCGCTGTTTTCTTCCAGTTCCGTGGCTCCGGTTCGGGCTTGAAAGTGGCCTTTGGAAACGGCTGTCTGCACATCCATTTTCCAATCCAATATGGAAATGAGCGCCTGGGCGACATAACCGATGATACGTGAGCCGCCGGGCGAGCCAATGATAAGAACGGGTCTACCTGAGGCGTCGAACACCAGGGTTGGCGCCATGGAGCTTCGCGGCCGTTTGCCCGGTTCCACCGCATTGGCGACCGGGGCGCCGTTTTTCGCCGGGGTGAAAGAGAAGTCTGTCAGTTGATTGTTGAGCAGGAATCCGCCGACCATCATGCGCGACCCGAAGGCGTTTTCAATGCTGGTGGTCATGGAAACGGCATTGCCTTCCGCATCGATAACGCTGATGTGGGTCGTCGAAAAACCGAATGAAGAATCGTCGGGAGCATAGCGATTGTCGGAAATGAGGGCGGGCAGGCCCGGTGTAGCGCGACCCATGGAGCGTTTGGGGTCGATTAGATCGGCGCGTTCCTTCAAATAAGCCGGATCGAGAAGGCCGCCTTGCGGCACCGGAATAAAGTCTGGGTCGGCCAGATAGGTGTTGCGGTCGGCAAAGGCCAACCGTCCGGCCTCGCTAAACCAATGAACGGCTTTAGCCGAGTAAGGGGCTGCTTGAGCGAAGGTCGTATTTTCGAGAAGCCCGAGAATTTGCAAGGTCGCCTGCCCCCCCGAACTGGGAGGAGGCATGCCGCAAACCAGCCAGACTTTGTAGGGTGCGCAGAGAGGGGCGCGGATTTTGGCGCGGTAGTTCTTGAAATCGGCCGGTGTCAGGTTGCCGGGATTTGTTGTCGCCTCTTTGACGGCAGCGCTGATTTCTTTGGCCAAACGCCCATGATAAAACGCCTGCGCACCGTTTTTGGCAATTGCTTCGAGGGTGTCGGCCAGCGTCGGGTTTTTCAGGATGTGCCCGACCGGCCAGGGCGTTCCGTCTGGGGCGTAGAAATAGCGTCGTGGCGCTTCGAAGGTTTTCAGGTGTTTGTCTTGGGCGACCAGTTTATGCAGGCGTTCGGAGACGGGAAATCCTTCGCGCGCGATTTTGATGGCCGGAGCGAAAAGATCTCTCCAGGGGAGGGCGCCCTGTTTTTTGTGGGCTTTTTCCAGCATATCGATGAGGCCGGGAACGCCGACCGATGCGCCGCCGATGGCGGCGTCGAAAAATTTCTTCGGCTTGCCTTCGGGCGTTAGGAAGATGCGGGGAGAAATCGCCTGTGGCGCTGTTTCCCGGCCGTCATAGGCCTCGATAGAGCCGTTTTTGGCCGCATAGTGGAGCAGAAATCCCCCTCCGCCGATGCCTGAGGACTGAGGCTCGACCACATTGAGCACCAACTGGGCGGCAATGGCCGCATCGAGAGCGCTACCGCCTTTGCGTAATATGGCCAAACCGGCCTGCGTTGCATGGGGGTTGGCCGCGACAATCATATGGCGCTTAGCTGCAACGGCCGATTTGGCGGTGAAGCCGGTGGCGATTTCCGGGGTGGCCCGTTGATTGGTCTCTGCGTTGCAGGCGGCCAGCATGGCGGCAAGTGCGAAAGCGATAAGGCGTACCATCATCGGAAGGGTCACTCCTTATTTTAAGGCGGCATGAAAATAAAACCGAAACAGTTGTCGCGCGAATATCCTTAGAGTTCAAGCGACATTCATAAGGCTTCCGGGCCTTTGCCAAGGGTTATGCTGCACTGCAATAAAAATCATAGTAATTCTAAATTGCATAATTCTAGAGTGGAATAGGAATAGTTTGAGACTGTAGGCCGTTTCAGATATTCAGAATCGATCTCAAAACGGGTTGATACCCGCCTTACATTAGAAAAGCGAAAGGGATGTTTTTTGAAGCTTATTTTACGATCTGTATGGTAAAATTTCGTATCTTTTGAAACTAACATTTGACTTTGCGCAAGTGCGAAATGTAGGATCGAACTGCTTAGGAATTAGTGAAAATTGCTGAAATTTCCGGTAATTTTCAAGTTTAGGGGAGAGCCCCGACCGGTACTTTCAGCCGCAACTTCAATAAGTTGCGGCGCTATGCCAGTTTAAAGAGCAGGCCGGTTCGAGGTTCTTGAATTTTTGGTGGGAACAGGAGTTCGTTATGAACCAAGCGACAGCTCTTGGTGCTCAGCCGGGAAGCGTTGTCTATAACGAAGATGTCATTAAAAAATTCGTTTTAGCTTCGACTTTCTGGGGAGTTATCGGGTTTCTCGCCGGTGTGTTTATTGCCTTCCAATTGGCATATCCGGCACTGAACCTGGGATTGGAGTGGACCACTTTCGGCCGTCTCCGTCCCGTTCACACCTCCGCGGTTATCTTCGCCTTCGGCGGCAACATTATGCTCGGCACCTCGTTCTACGTGGTCCAGCGCACCTGCCGTCAGACCCTCTTCGGGGGTTCGGGGTTGGCGAATATCATCTTCTGGGGGTATCAGCTTTTTATCGTCCTGGCGGCGCTCGGCTATGTGCTCGGCATCACCCAGGGCAAGGAATACGCCGAACCTGAGTGGTACGTTGATCTGCTGCTCACCGTGGTCTGGGTCCTCTACTTGGTTGCCTTCGCCGGCACTCTGCTGACTCGCCGCGAATCGCACATCTACGTGGCCAACTGGTTCTATCTGGCGTTTATCCTGACTGTCGCAGTTCTGCATATCGGCAACAATTTGACGGTTCCGGTTTCCTTGACCGGCGCCAAGAGCTACATCGTTGCCGCTGGCGTTCGTGACGCGATGACCCAGTGGTGGTATGGCCACAACGCAGTGGGCTTCTTCCTGACCGCGGGCTTCCTGGGACTCATGTACTACTTCGTTCCGAAGCAGGCTGAGAGCCCGGTGTATTCCTACCGGCTGTCCATCGTTCACTTCTGGACCCTGATTTTCCTCTACATCTGGGCCGGTCCGCACCACCTGCATTACACGGCGCTGCCCGATTGGGCTCAGACGCTGGGTATGACCTTCTCGGTGATGCTCTGGATGCCGTCCTGGGGTGGCATGATCAACGGCTTCATGACCCTGTCCGGCGCTTGGCACAAGCTACGCACCGACCCGGTCCTGCGCTTCATGATCGCCGCCGTGGCCTTCTACGGTATGTCGACTTTCGAAGGTCCGGCCATGTCGATCAAGGCGGTGAACTCGCTCTCTCACTACACCGACTGGACCATCGGTCACGTGCACTCCGGTGCGCTCGGCTGGGTGGCCTTCGTGAGCTTCGGCGCGCTTTACTACCTGGTGCCCAAGCTGTGGAATCGCGAGCGTCTCTACTCCTTGCGTTTCGTCACCTACCACTTCTGGATCGCGACGCTCGGCATCGTGCTCTACATCACCGCCATGTGGATCTCCGGGATCATGCAAGGCTTGATGTGGCGTGCTTACGACGAGTTCGGCTTCCTTCAATACTCGTTCATCGAGACCGTTGAAGCCATGCATCCTTACTACGTAATCCGTGCTCTGGGCGGTGTGCTCTTCCTGCTCGGTTCTCTCATCATGGTCTGGAACTTCATCAAGACCATCGGTGGCGAACTGCGTACCGAAGACGCATACGAAGAAGCCCCGCACGCGGTTGCTAACTAAGGGGAGGGTGATATGAAACACGAAATATTTGAAAAAAACACCATCCTCCTGACGATTGCCATCCTCCTGACCATCTCCATTGGTGGTCTGGTGCAGATCGTTCCGCTCTACACTATGGAATCGACGATCGAAAAAGTGGACGGCATGCGTCCCTACTCTCCTCTGGAGCAGGCGGGCCGTAACATCTACATCCGTGAAGGTTGTTATCTGTGTCACAGCCAGCAGATTCGTCCGTTCCGTGACGAAATCGAGCGCTATGGCCACTACAGCCTTGCCGCGGAGAGCATGTACGACCATCCCTTCCAGTGGGGCTCCAAGCGTACCGGACCCGATCTGGCTCGTGTCGGCGGCAAGTATTCCAATGCTTGGCATGCCGAACACATGATCGATCCGCGGGCGGTGGTGCCGGAGTCGGTTATGCCGATGTATGGCTTCCTCGCCGAGAAGGAGCTGACCTTTAACGACGCCGCGGCTCACCTTGAGACGTTGCGTATCGTGGGCGTGCCCTACACCGACGAACAGATCGCCGAGTCCGTTGAGGACTTTAAAATCCAGGCGTCTGGTCAAGGTGACGTGGATGCGTTTGCGGCCCGTTATCCGAAAGCTCCAATCGGCGATTTCGACGGCGATCCGTCGAAAGTCACCGAACTCGATGCTCTGATCGCTTACCTGCAGATGCTCGGAACCTTGGTGGACTTCACCAAGTTCGACCCCGAGCTGGCGCGGCGTTAAGGGGCCAGAGGTGGATCTTCAAGCCATATCGGAGGCCATCCGCCCTTACTGGGTGGTTTGGTTGCTGATTCTGTTCCTTGGGGTTCTGTTCTATGCGTTTCGGCCGAAAAACAAAAACCGGTTCGAATCGGATGGACAGATCCCCTTTAAGGACGATGAATAAGGAGGAGTGTCATGGCGCAGATTGAAAAAGACGCCCTGACCGGTACCGAAACCACGGGTCATGAGTGGGATGGTATCAAGGAGTTGAATACCCCGTTGCCTAAGTGGTGGGTCCTGACGTTCTGGGCCTGCATCATCTGGGCGATCGGCTACTACGTCGCCTATCCGTCTTGGCCGACGTTAAGCGACTACACCAAGGGCATGCTGGGTTATTCGTCCCGCGCTGAGCTGGATAACGAACTTAAAATGGTTGCCGAAAGCCGGTCTTCCTGGCTCGGTAAGTTCGAAGAGGCTTCCGTCGGCGAAATTGCTCAGGATAGCGAACTCGTGACCTACGCCATGGCTGGCGGCAAGTTCATCTTCAATGAGAACTGCGCGCCCTGCCACGGTTCGGGCGGCCAGGGCGCCAAAGGCTACCCTGTGCTGGCTGATGACGATTGGCTCTGGGGCGGCACGGTTGACGCCATTGAGCAGACCATTCGCTTCGGTATCCGTTCGGGTCATGAAGAAGAGCGGATCAACGAGATGACGGCGTTTGGTGAAGACCTGAGCGCCACGCAGCTTGCCGCTCTGGCCGACTATGTGATGAACGGCGCAACTGGCGAAGGCGAGGCCAAGACCTTGTTTGCCGACAACTGCGCAGCCTGTCACGGTGAAGACGGCAAGGGCATCCAAGATATGGGCGGCCCGAACCTGACCGATGGCATCTGGCTGTTCGACGGCAGCAAGGAAGGCATCATCGCTCAGATGACCAAGCCCAAGCACGGCGTTATGCCTGCATGGCAAGGCCGTCTGGACGACGTCTCCATCAAGCAGGTGGCCATCTACGTCCACTCGCTGGGCGGCGGTCAGTAAGCGAAACCGATAGAGAAGGGCGGCGGAGCGGTTTTCGTCGCCCTATTCTCCTTTCGCTGTTTTTAGATTTGTCCGTCAGGCCAAATGATTGGCACCTGATTTTGGACAATTCCAAATAGATTTTTTTCGTATAGTTTTTGACGAGTTCGGGGGGACTCATAACATGGGCGCGGAGCCTGGTCGTCGTTTCGGCTGGCCGTGAGACGCCCAAAGGTCTATACAGGCCCTCCCAGGCGATCCCTGTGCGAGCGGCCGGGATGCAAGGATCATGTTGAAGAAGACACCCATGTCCGAAAACAAAACCACGCCCCCCCCAACCAAACACAGATTGACTGCCGTGGAGAAGTCCCTGGCTGACGCCGATGGACTCTATGCCGGACGGCCGCAAATCTATCCGCGCGATATTCAAGGCACCTTCAGGACGCTGAAGTGGACCGCCCTTTGGATTCTGCTCGGTATTTACCACATTGTTCCCTGGTTCCGCTGGGACCGTGGCGAAGGCGTCCCCGATCAGATGATCCTGATGGATCTCTCGGCGCGCCGTGGATACTTCTTCGATATCGTTATCTGGCCGCAGGAAATTTACTATGTCACCGGCGCTTTGATCGTCGCCGCCATCGGGTTGTTTTTCGCCACCTCGCTTTTCGGCAGGGTCTGGTGCGGTTTTACCTGTCCTCAGACGGTTTGGACCGATCTCTATTTCTGGGTCGAGCGCAAGATCGAAGGCGATTCCAACAAACGCAAGCGCCTGGATAGGGCGCCGCTTTCGTTGGAGAAAATTTTTAAGAAGGGCCTCAAGCACACCGTCTGGATATTGATTGCTTTCCTGATGTCGTTCGCCTGGGTCTGGTTCTTCAACGACGCCCCGACCATCACCCGCGAAATTTTCGAAGGTACGGCGGGCGGTTGGGTCTACAGCTTTATCTTCGGCCTGACCTTCGTCACCTACCTGCTGGCAGGTTGGGCCAAGGAGCAGGTGTGTTTCTACATGTGCCCTTGGCCGCGGTTTCAGGGCGCTATGTTCGATGAAGACTCGTTGGTTGTCACTTATGAAGACTGGCGCGGTGAGCCGCGGGCGCCCGCTCCCAAAGACCGGAACTTCGAGGACCGGGGGCATTGCGTCAATTGTCGTATGTGCGTTCAGGTCTGTCCAACCGGTATCGATATCCGCGATGGTCAGCAGATGCAGTGCATCGGTTGCGCCCTCTGTATCGACGCCTGTAACGGCATGATGGATAAAATGGGACTGCCGCGCGGCCTGATCACCTACGATTCCATCGCCAACGGCTTGGCGCGCTCCAAAGGGCAGGAAGCCAAGAAGCGGTTGGTCCGTCCCCGGACCGTCGGATACGCGGTGGTCTTGACCCTGGTGATCGCCATTATGGTCGGCTCCCTGGTGACCCGTTCACGCATCGACGTGAGCGTTTTGCGCGACCGCGCCCCGCTGTTCGTCACGCTGTCCGATGGTGCGATCCGTAACGGCTATACCTTCAAAATTCTCAATATGGAGGACCATGCCGCCTCCTACAGCCTGACCACCAAGGGGATCGAGGGTGCGCTGCTCACCGCCATCGGGGTCGAAAAAGATGGTAAGCCGACCATCGATTTGGATGTGAAGGCCGATTCCATCGGTTCGTTCCGGGTCTTCGTCAAGGCTGACAAACCCGCACTTTCCGGCAAGTCCACTCCCATGGAGTTCGTTCTCATAGATAAAACGTCAGGCATCGAAGTCGATCATGAAACGGTCTTCGCCGGGCCGGGACGGTAAGGAGAAATGATGGTCATGGCCAAAAAACGCCCCGACGGTTGGTGGTATCCCTGGATATTCGTCGCCTTTTTCGCGGTGGTTATCGGCGTCAACGGTGTGATGATTACCTTCGCCACCGGCACTTTCACCGGCCTCGACACCAAAGATCATTATCGTAAGGGGTTGGCCTATAACGAAAGCATCGAGGGGGCGCGTCAGCAAGCGGCCCTCGGCTGGACCGCCGATGTGACCGCCCTTGGCGACCGACTGGCGGTGGAGTTTAAGGATAAGGACGGCAATGTCATTCCCGGCTTGGCCCTGAGTGGTGTGATGACCCGCCCGACCAATGTCGATGACGACCTGGCCTTGGGTTCGTTTACCGAAATTCGTCCCGGTTACTACGAAACCGCCTTGTCGTTGCCCAAAAAGGGCCAATGGGATGCGCGCATCCTGGCGGTTAAGGGTGAGCAGTCCTTCCAGATGGTGGAGCGTCTCCATATCCCCTGATATGAAAGGGGTTAAATAACCCCTTTAACGGAGAGTGAGCCTTTGCCCATGGCCGTCTGCCTTCATTGCGGACAGGAAAC
>CBDUMN010000051.1:0-24157 GCA_965368335.1 uncultured Rhodospirillales bacterium | reverse complement strand
CAGGATGCCGCCGACGCCGGTCGCCGCGCCCTGGTAGGGTTCGATGTAGCTCGGGTGGTTGTGGCTCTCCATCTTGAAGATGATCGCGTCGCCGTCGCCGATATCGATGATGCCCGCGTTCTCGCCGGGACCGCAAATCACCCAGGGTTGCTCGGTCGGCAGGGTCTTGAGCCACTTTTTCGAGGATTTGTAGGAGCAGTGTTCGCTCCACATAACCGAGAAGATGCCAAGCTCCGTCAGGTTGGGCTCGCGCCCCATGATCTTGAGAACTTCTTGGTATTCGTCTTCGCTCAAGCCGTGCTCGGCGACGATTTCCGGGGTAATTTCACTCATCAGCCCAGGGCCTCCACCAATCCGTCGAACATGGGTTTGCCGTCAATGCCGCCCAGTTCCGGGTCGGCAAGGCGCTCGGGGTGCGGCATCATGCCGAGGATCGTGCGCCGTTTGTTAAATACGCCCGCGATGTTGTCGAGCGAGCCGTTGGGGTTGGCTGCGTCGTCCACCAAGCCCGTTGGATGGGCGTAGCGGAAGGCCACCTGACCATCGCCTTCAATCTGCTTGAGGGTTTCGCCATCGGCGAAGTAGTTGCCGTCGTGGTGCGCCACGGGAACGTTGATCACCTGTCCCTTGTCGTAACCTTGGGTGAATGGCGTTTCGGCATTCTCGACCCTGAGCGGCACATCCTTGCAGATGAACTTAATGCCAGCATTGCGCATCAATGCGCCGGGCAACAATCCGGCCTCCGTCAAAATCTGGAAACCGTTGCAAACGCCAAGAACGTGGACGCCCTTGTCTGCGCGTCGGATGACCTCGCGCATGACCGGCGAGTTGGCGCTCATGGCCCCGCAGCGCAGGTAGTCGCCGTAGGAGAAACCGCCCGGCAGGACGATCAGATCCACTTCGGGGAAATCGGCGTCGCCGTGCCAGACCATAAGGGGATCAGACCCCATGGATTGGGCGAGGGCGACTTTCATGTCACGGTCGCAGTTGGACCCGGGAAAGACGATGACGGCAGCTTTCATTTCCGACCCTGTCTTTTGAAAAGAGAAAGGGCGGTTCTCGTTGAACCGCCCGGAAGGGTTTACTCGATCTCGAACCGGTAGTTCTCGATCACGGTGTTGGCGAGGAGCTTCTTGCACATCTCTTCGACATTCTTTTCGGCTTCGGCTTTGTCGCCGTCGGCCAAGTCGATCTCAATGTATTTGCCCTGACGAACCGCATCGACGCCGGAAAAGCCGAGCGAATCAAGGGCGTGCTCAACCGCTTTACCCTGGGGATCGAGAACCCCGTTCTTAAGCGTTACATGAACCTTGGCTTTCACTTGATGATATCCCTTAGTGAAATGGTTGGTGGCTACTGAATGGTGTCCGGACCCTGAACGTCGCCGGGGCCGCCTTCGGGTAGAATTCCGAGACGACGGGCCACTTCCTGATAGGCGTCCTCAATCTTGCCGAGGTCCTGACGGAAACGGTCCTTATCCATCTTTTCGTTGGTCTTGATGTCCCACAGACGGCAGTTGTCCGGGCTGATTTCGTCGGCCAGCACGATACGCATCTGTTCGTCTTCCCAGACCCGGCCAAATTCCAGCTTGAAGTCGACCAGTCTGATGCCGATCCCGAGGAACAAACCGCAGAGAAAATCGTTGATGCGGAGCGAGAGATTGAGAATCTCATCCATCTCCTGGGGCGTTGCCCAGCCGAAGGCGCCGATGTGCTCTTCGGTGATCATCGGATCGTCCAACTCGTCGGACTTGAAATAGTATTCGACGATGGTGCGTGGCAGGTTGGTGCCTTCGGGGATGCCGAGGCGTTTGGAAAGCGAACCGGCGGCCACGTTGCGCAAGACAACCTCAACCGGAACAATCTCCACTTCCCGGACCAACTGTTCGCGCATGTTGAGGCGGCGGATGAAGTGGGTCGGGATGTTCAGCTGCTGGAGCTGGATCATCAGGTATTCGGAGATACGGTTGTTGAGAACGCCTTTGCCGGTGATAGTGCCGGTTTTCTTGGCGTTGAACGCCGTGGCGTCGTCTTTGAAGTATTGCACCACGGTGCCGGGCTCGGGTCCTTCGTAAAGGATCTTCGCCTTGCCCTCGTAAATCTGTCTGCGTCTAGCCATGAATATCGTCCTCGAGCGCCGGGAAAACCGGGTTTTCAGCGTCAGCCCCGCGCGCAATATAGGGATCAAGCGTCCTCATAGCAGGAGTCCCCTTCAATGACAACGCAAGATACGGGAATCCGGCGCTTAAAAATCCACAGGTTCGTAAGGTGCTGTGCCGGGGCGGCCATTTGCATAAAGCCAGACGGGTTTGGCGTCTTCCTTGTCGATTGTCGGTAGGGCGAGCAGGGAAGAGGAGACGGTGCCGAATCCGATATCGGTTTCGATATTCATGGCGGCCAACTGACCGGATTCGGAATCTTTGCTTACTCCGCTTCCCGCCTCATGGAGGCCATTGGCGAGAAGCGCTTGCCAGTCGGACCAGTCGTCGTTAAGGGGCTCCGGTCTTTCAGCTTTCCGAAAGCGCGGCAAAAAAGCGCCGATCCTCGGGGAGGTCTCGTCGTTGAGGTCGTAGGCGGTGATCATCGAAACGCCTTCAGGGATAGGGGCCGCGTCAATGCTGGTTCCCGTGTTGCGCAGCCAAAAGGCGTCCCGGTTGTCGGCAATCACCAGATTGAACGGACGGTAAGCTTGAGGGGCGAGATGGGAAAGCGCATCCGTTGCGGCTTGTGCGTCTGCATGATCGAGGGCTTCTAATGGGATTTCGCCACGACTGCGAAAACCTTCGGCCGGGCCCAATGTGCCGCGACGGTTTAAAATGGCTGCAACAACGCCGTTATCGTTGACGCCGAGCCAAGTCCCGCCCGCCAGTTCGTCGAGTCCGGCAACCACGTCTCGGCGCTCTTCCCAATGGCGCGCAGGAGGGCGTGAGGGACGGTTTTGCATTTCATCCCGATTGGCCGCTAAAACCAAGGGAAAGGTATGACCAATTCGGCGTAAAACGACCACCGTACACATTTGTTTTGGAAATCCTTTTCTTTGGCTTGATTGCACCTAGGTTGATGGACTACATAAGCCCCGTTGGAGCGCTGGGCAAACCGTTTCTTTTGCGCTTATTTTTGTGTGCAATACCTCGTTTAAAGGATTCTTTTTCATGAGTGACGTCCTCAAAGACCGCGAACAGAGCTATGAAGCCAAAATGAAGCTTGACGAGGAAACCAAGTTCAAAGCCGAAGCCCGACGCAATAAACTGGTCGGTCTCTGGGTCGCCGAAAAATTCGGCCTTTCCGATGATGAAGCCAAAGCCTACGCCAAAGAAGTGATCGCCGCCGATTTCGAAGAGCCGGGGTCCGACGATGTGGTGCGCAAAATTATGGCTGATTGCGCCGAGCGCAGTGTTGGGCTGACCGAGGAAGAGTTGAAGGCGGAGATGGAGCGCCTCTATGCCGTGGCGCTTGATGAAATCAAAAACCAGTATCCCGATCCGCTGGGTAGCGACCATTCCAAAGTCGGCGACTGATCCAACGACTTCAAACGAACCAACGAAGGCGTGCTTCCATAAGGGGCGCGCCTTTTCTTTTTAAGAAATATAAACTTCACAAAACCGACATACCCTCGTCAGGGCCGGATGATCTAATCGTCTTTTCGATATGTAGGCGAAAAGGTGCCGACAATGGAAACTGCGTCCCGACCCGGAAAAATACGCGAGTTTGTCGATGAGCTTCACAAGAACCCCAAGCTGATGCTAGGCACGGGGGTCATTCTCTATGGCGCCCTTGGCGTTATCGCTCTTTTTGGCCCTGGCGCTTAGAAATATTTTCAGGTTGGCTCCGTCTGTCAGTCGTGGGCGAATGCTCTGACGATGCGGAGGCGGTTCGTAGCAATCAAAGACGTAAGTGCGATCAAGAGGCCGCAAATCAGAAGAGCGTCGGCCACCCCTAAATATTCAGATAAAGCGCCAGCGAAAAAGCCGGAAGCTGCCGGAATGATCTGACTGGTCATGGTGTACATTCCCATGACTCTGCCGCGAACTTCCGATGCCGCTTCGGTCTGAAGGCCGGCAACGATCAGGCTGACGACCATTCCTCCAACAATGCCGGATAATAACAATATCCCTGCCGAAGCTAGAGGATGGACAATTTGAGACAGCAGAGCAATGCCGATTCCGGCGATCGCCGTTCCCGTGAGAATAATCCAGCCATCGGGGAGGCGGGCCTTAAGCGCCATGCAGAGAAGCCCGCCAATGATTAGGGCTAGCGCTAGAGTGCCGAGGTAGAAGCCGCGGTCCAATCCGAAAAGCATCAATTGTGAACTGGCCAGCTTGGGAAGTAAGACCTGCATAGGCCCCATGAGCGTGTAGGCCAGAATAGAAGTCAGGAGAAACTGAAATAGGATTGGTTTGCTCGTTACGGCCTGAAGCCCTTCATGGATTTCTTTTATTACGGACTTACGGGGTCTGTCGCTTCCTTGTGACGGCACCCCGGTCAGCAAAAGTGTAGCAGCGGCGAACCCGGCTGCGATGAACAGGAAAACAGCCTCCCATCCCCAAGTTTGCTCAAGGCCAGCGATTACCACAGGTGCTAGGCCGAAACCCAGCATGATGAGCAGGTTGAGCAGTACCATGGCGCTATGCAGTTTTTGTACGGAGGCCAATTGCCCCAATGCGGCCATGCGGGCTGGTGCGATAAACGACCAGGCGCAGCCGACGAGAAAAGCCGACACGATTAATGGAATTGCTCGGTTGGCTGGGATTGTCACCCACAGGTGAGCGACTAGAAGGATAAGTGCCGCAACGATGAAAAGGAGCTGACTTATGACGATGATCCGGTTGGGCGCTAAGCGGTCGCACAGTACGCCTGCATACCAGCCAAGCAGGATGGGCGGCCCGAAGCACAAGCCGAAGCCAATGCCGGAAAGCAAATCCGACCCGATAATATCCTGTGCGTATATGATCACTGAATAGTTGACCGTATGCCCGCAGAGAAAGGCGAAGAAACAGGAGAGGTAAAAGCGGAAAAGAGGGCTCATAGGTCGGTCCGGGTGCCGTCTGGCTCCATGTGAGGGCCTGTTTCGGATTTACCTCGGCTATTGATGCGGCACACCAAAGCAATCAAAAGGCCCGATACGATGTGCCAAGTTCCCCAGAAGGCGGCGATTAATGCCATACCGGGCTGGGCGTCGAACTGGGTAAAGACGATGGCGATGGCGAGAGAGGAATTTTGCATTCCCACTTCGATCATCACGGCGCGTCGGTCGGCGGTATTGAGCTTGCTTAGTTTGCCTGTAGCCCAGCCGAGGGCCAGCGCGGTCCCGTTGTGGATGAGGACGCAGAAAAACAGCAGTATGAAATATTTGGCGAAAGCGTCGAAATTCTTGAAAATCGCTATGCCAATAAAGGCGAAAAGCGCCAGGAGAGAGAGGTTTTTCAGTCCTTTGTGGAGTATGGAGGCCAGTTTCGGATGAAAGTGAGCAATGGCCTGACCCAGCGCAATGGGAATGGCAAGAACCATGAGCAGGGTTTTGAAAATATCACTGCCATCCACATCGATTTCACGCAATAGCTCAACGGCTTCCGGGTTGAACCCGGACCAGAAAGCAAAATTGAGCGGCATGAGGAAAATGGCGATAAGGCTGGCGAAAGCCGTCATGCTGATCGAAAGAGCCACGTTGCCGCGTGCCAGATAGGTAACGAAATTTGAAATCGACCCACCCGGGCAAGCCGCCACCAAAATCATGCCGAGTTCGATCCCCGGCGGCAGGTCGAGCAGCAAGGTTAGCCCACAGGTTAGCGCCGGAAGTAGGAGAAATTGAGCCGCCAGCCCTACAGATGGGGCCTTAGGGTTTCTAAAAACCCGCAGAAAATCGTCGGTTTTGATGTCCAGCGCCAAGCCGAGGATCATGGCGGCCAGCACGAGATTTAGGACGAAATGGGAACCTGCATCGTAATGGATCTGGGCAAGCTCAATCATCACCTATCCTCCCGGCTTGACGTGAATCACCGTCGGCTGTCCGTCTTCAATATGCCAAGCCGGGAAGCTGCCATTGGAGGTGTAGATAGAGCCATCCTCCGCGACCACCACGTCACGGGTAAAGGTGCGCCGCCTTGGGAGGGGGTAGATACGCCATTGGCCGGTCTTAATCACGTAGCTCATCATGGTGTCGGAGGCCGTTCCATTGACCCAGACGATCCCTCGCTTACGGTCCACGTTGAGGGAGTAGGGCGTCTCGCTGCCTTTCGGCTCGGTGGGCAAATCGAACATCTCGAAGGTTTCGGTTTTGGGGTCGAATTTCGCCAGACGGCCTTCGGCGAATACGGTGATCCAGACGTTTCCGTCGGCATCCGTGCGCAGACGCCGGGGACTCTTGAACGGAGTTTTAAACAGAGTGACTTTGTCTTTATCGGGCTCAACACGGCCCAACTCGTCACTATGCAGACGGGTGAACCAGACGGTTCCATCGGGGCTGATGTCGATACCGTAGGGCAAGGGTAAGCCGTCGGATTTGTTGTCTATCGGCATCCGATGGATGGGAACGCCCCAGTTGGCGAGTTTCAGGATGGCCGGTAGGGCGAAGATGGTCGCCTTTTCTTTTAGCGTACGGGCCGGAAGGTCATAGAACTTGAAGGTCTTCGTCTTGCGGTCGAACATGGCGACCTGATTGGAGACGGCCATGGTGAACCAGACCCGGTCTTTTTGGTCGATGCGCACCGTATGGGGATAAAAGCCGTCGGGTAAGTCGTAAAGGGTGAACTCGCCGTTTTCAGGGGCGAATTCGACCAGTCGGCTGCTGTCCGACCCGGTGAGGAACAGGTGGCCATCTGTGGGCGATTCATCCAAGGAATGAAGCCCCACGTAGGTCCCTACGCCTGGATAGTTTTTCAGCCTTCCGCCGATATTGCCGCCCAGTTTATCGCCGGGACGTTTGGGGATTTTATGGGTGACCGATGTATTGGTCGCCGGATCCAACTCGATCAAATCATCCTGGAGATTGTCGCCTGCATAGAGCTTGCCGGTGCTGGCGAGAAAAACATCGTGGAGTTGCGACGACCCGTCGCCAAGCGCCCATTCGGTAATTTGGGCGCCCTCCAAGTGATCTTCCCAGGGTTTGACCGGGGGCACGACCGAGGGATTGGCCATGAGCCGTTTGTGTTCGGCAATCAGCAATTCGGGCAGACGTTCCTGGGCGTCGCTCATGAGGCGCGATCCGTAACGGACCATTCTATCGATAATTTTCTCCCATTCCTCAGGGGTTCGGTCAGCCTTGGTATTGGGCGCGCCTTGTTGATGACAGAAGGCGCATTGAAGGCGGAAATGGGTTTTAAGTTCTTCATCCTTGAAATCGATGGCGGCCAGCCAGGCGTTGGCCGGTGTGTCTTCGGCTCGCTGGACGATATCGGCTTCCGGCTCCATGATCAGTGAGGGTGTGGTATCGCCCGGTATTTCCGTATCGATATCTTTGAAGCCCTGTTTGCGAAGCCGTAGGACAACCCGTCCTTGATCCGGGACGGTTATGGCCGTTTGGCCGTTGGGGCCGGTAAAACGGGTTTTTTCGGGCATTACCCGGTCTTTAAAAAGCGTCCCGTCGGCGGGCTTCGCCGTCACCATGACCAAGGGCAGGGGAGCGCCATCAGATCCCTGGACCCGAATGGTCATTTCTCCGGCTAGCGCAGAGAGCGACAGGCTGAAGATCGCCAGACTGGAAATAGCGAAAGTTTTGATCATTTAACCATGAACTCCCATGCGACGGGTTCGAGTACCCGGTATTTGACGTTAGCGCCTGCGCGGCCCAGTTCCTGTTTCCCGTTTTTATCCGTTAGACGGACGAGAAACGGGGTTTCCAAGGTGCTGGTTCCGCAATCTTTGATAAAATCCACACTGACCCGGTAGCGGCCCGACAGTGCGACAGGAATTTTTGCAGTTTCTGTATAGGGTGGCTTGACCCCGGTGATGTCTTTGCAACTTGTTTCCCGTCCCATGGTCATGCCGCTTTTGGCCTTGCGATTGGCGAAATAGATGGTTTCGCCTTCGGGATCGGTGAGAAACAAATCCAGATCGACTGGGGTTTGCCAAATGATTTCGACGGTCAATGCCTCGCCGTTCTGTCCTTGCGCTAGAGCAGGTTGTGTGAGGGTGAATGATAGGCAGAAAAGAAGGAAGGGAAGACGGTGTTTCATCGTTGGGCTCCCTTGAAACGAGTGGCTCGGTAGAGGTCAAAGGTTTCTCTTGAGGTTTTGGTGGGAACCAGCCCAAACTCTTCTTTTAGCCGCCGGTTACTCAAGACTGGGCGGTATTGTAAAAATTTCACATGTTCCGGCCCAAGTTTTCCAAGGCCAAATTTGCGAACCAACCCTAGCGCGCCTCCGATAAGCCAGGCAGGAAGTGGAAGATAGGGTTTCCCAAGAATGGCAGCTATTTCTTTCAAGGAAAGCGCGCCGTCGCCCGCAAGATTAAAGATGCCCTCGCGGTTTTCCGTGATGCCCTTGATGAAGCAGGCGACCACATCCCGATCCCAGATGAACGTAAAGGGGCTGTCCGATCCGACAATGCCGAGGACGAACGGTTTTTCAAAAAGATTGGTGATCTGGTTGGAGACTGTTTCGCCAATGACTGCACCCGGACGGAAGATGAGTTGTTTTAGGGCTGGATGGGTTTTCCGGTATTCCGCCAGCATTTCCTCGACCATTCGCTTGTGTCGCGAGTAGGCGAAATCCTCATTGCCGCGCAGAGGGTCTGTTTCGTCGATCCAGCTTGGGTTGTCGGCATAATATCCATAGGCAGCGCCGCTGCTGGTAATGACGAGCTGCCTGACATCGTTGGCGGTACAAGCCTTAAGAACGTTACGGGTGCCCTCGACGTCGACTGAATATTCAAACTGCGGATTGTTGCCCGCGCTGACGATTGAGGCGAGATGCACGACAACGGATGGGCGTTCTTTGGCCACGAGTTGAAAAAATGTCTCGTCACGAATGTCGGCCTGGTAATAGGTCACGTCATCGATACGCTGTGGGGTTGGGGTCTCGCGGATATCCGTTGCGATAAGCTTATAGGACGCATTGCGGCCCAAATGGCGCAAGAGTTCGCCGCCGATGTATCCACCGGCCCCGGTAATCAGAATGGTTTCAACCACCCGCTTATTCTCCCTGTCGTTCGGTGAGGCTTTTGCCTGCTAAGGTTTATTGGTAAGTATACTGGCATGAGCGTTCGGCTGAATCACTAGCCAGGGACGACAAACAACTGTCTTAAAACGTCACCAGTCGAGGCCGGATGTCTCTGGAAAAACAACGCACAGTTTCCGCCAGCTACATCAACACGCTGCTTGATGCCTTTTCTGATGGGCAAGGGGACGTGAAGGCCGAATCAATCCTTGCATCTGCTGCCGTCGCGCCGGAGCAACTTTCCGATCCAGATGCCCGTTTGCCCGTTGAAACGGTTTCAAAGCTTTGGCAGGCGGCTCGCGTCGAGACGGGTGACGGGCTGATTGGTTTGAAAGTTGGACGGCATATTAGACCGGGCTCCTTCAGTGTTTTGGGGCATTTACTAATGACTTGCGCCTCATTGCAGGAGGCCTTGGAGCAGGCGGCCCGTTTTGCCGTTCTCGTTGGTGATGGGGGGATTTTAACCGTCTCCCATTCGTCGGGTGTGTCGGATGGAGCGGCCGTCTTAGTCTACGATCTTGTTGATAAGGATATTCCTTGTCGAAAAGAACGAATTGAAGCCATTCTTGCTTGTCTCGTGGTCTTCGCCAAGTGGATCACAGGAACTAAAATTGTTCCTGAGGAGGTGCGTTTTACCCACGCTGCACCCGAAGACACCGGGGCCTATCTGGATGCCTTCGGTGTTCTTCCCATGTTTGAGCAGGCTGATAATGCGGTCGTTATTGCCGCTACGGACTTAAAGCGCCCATTAACCCAAGCCAATGCTGCGCTTAGCTCTATTCTAAGCCGTCATGCGGAAGCTATTTTGTCGAAACTGACAGATTTGGACCCCTTGCTGCATGGCTTGCGGCAAAGACTTCTGCAGCAACTTCCCGGCCAGCCGCCGGAGCTTGAGGAAATAGCCGCTGCTTTCGGCCTGACAGGGCGAAGTCTCCAGCGAAGACTTTCCGCACTTGGCACGTCGTTTCAGGCAGAGCTCTCGGGGGTGAGAAGAGAAACGGCTTTTGAATACTTGTTGGGCAATCTTCCAATTAGTGAGACCGCCTATTTGTTGGGTTTTGCTGATTCAGCCGGTTTTCACAGGGCTTTTAAGCGCTGGACGGGGGTGACGCCTCGAAAATGGCTTGAGGAAAATGGCGGGGAGCGGACTGACGGCCCTTTGCAGTGAAACCTCTTGGCAAGGTATTCATGGTAGCCTTGTTTTATTAGGGGTTGAATTTCGGTGCCTGGCTTACCATCTAAGCGGCATCGGATGCTGCTAGGGTCGGATCGTTCTTAAAATAGGTCAACCTAATTCGATTACCCTCTAGGGAGCATTTTCTCCAACTGTGAGATCAAACGGTATGCCGCAACTTAAGCTATCAGAGGAACATCATGTCGTGCAGGATATGATGGTAAGCCCAACGAAGATGTTTGCCGTGGGTGTTGTCCTTTATGCTTGTTTCGGCATTCTCATTTACGCTTTTTCCTGAGATATTGGCCGATGCAAAGAAAAGGAGACTTTCGCCTCCTCTTCCTTTTTGATTAAGCCGCCTGCTCTTCGACGTTTTCTGCGGGCGGTTTGTCCGAGCGCTGGAAAAATTGCATCTGCGCCTGCATTCCCTGAGCGGTTTGGGCGAGACTTTCCGAGGCGGCCGCCGCTTCTTCAACCAGGGCGGCGTTGTGTTGCGTAATTTCATCCATCTGGCTGACAGCTCGGCCGACATCCTCAAGGCCCTGAGATTGTTCCTGGCTAGCCGAAGAAATATCGACGACCAACTCGGCGACCTGGTCGATGGATTTAACGATCTGAGCAAGTGACTCGCCAGCCTGATTGACCAGAGAAACGCCATCGTTGATGTGGCTGCTCGTATCGGTGATCAGGTCCTTGATCTGCTTTGATGATTCGCTGGAACGTTGGGCAAGCGAACGCACTTCTTGAGCAACGACGGCGAAGCCCTTACCCGCTTCACCTGCTCGCGCCGCCTCAACAGCGGCGTTCAAGGCCAGCAGGTTGGTTTGGAAGGAAATTTCATCGATCATTCCGACGATTTCGGTGATTTTACTCGATGATTCTTCGATTTCGTTCATTGCCGTTACGGCCTGATCCATGATCTCGCCATTGGCTCGCGCCGCGTCGCGGGTTGAGCTGGCGACACTGCTGGCTTCGGTCGCGTTGTTGGCGTTGCTTCGCACGGTAGCGGTTAATTCTTCCATGGCGGTCGCTGTGGATTCGACACTATTGGCTTGCTGCTCGGTGCGTTGAGCGAGGTCGGAGTTTCCTGCCGCGATCTGGGATGCGCCGGTACTAACCGTTTCAGAACTTTCCATGACTTCGGAGACGATCTGATCAAGTTTTTCGGACATGGCGTTCAGGTCGTTTTTGAGGACGAGAAATGCGCCCTGGTAATCCTTGACCATGCGTTTATCCAGGTTGCCCTCGGAAAGGGCTGTAACGACCTCCGAAACCTCATCCAATCCGTTATCTACCATGATCAGCAGGCTATTGATGCCTTCCGCAAGGCTTTTCATAAAGCCTTCCTTGCCTCGGGTTTCAAGCCGTGCAGAAAAATCGCCGACACCGGCGGCCATAACAATTTCAGCAACCTCTTCTTCTACCTTGACCTGTTCCTTATGAGCGAGGTCCGCCTGATTGATGGCTTGGTTGATATTTTGGGTTGCGCTCAGGAAAATGCCCAGTTGTCCGGTTTCGACGATGGGGCGGAAGTATTTTTTCTGACTGACATATTCCATAGCCGTTGCCGATTCGCGAACGAAAGAGTCTGTCCGGTCGATCAGGTCGTTTATCGCCCAGAGCATTTCACCCAGGCTGCCGGTTTCTCGGATATCGGTGACGCGCGCCTCAAAGTCGCCCTTGGCTGCGGTTTGACAAATATCGCGACCTCTCTGCAGTTCACGCATAATTTTCTGCTCATAGAAAATAGCGCCGAAAATGAAAAGGACCGTAGGAATTGCTGGAATGAGAATGAGCAGCGACTTATCAGCTGAAAGAAAATGCATTGCGATTGTTGCAATGGAGGTGATGATGGCCAATTGCATCAACCACCGGGTCTTGAATAGGGATGAGCCCGTGATGCTTGGCTTAGAGGGAGAGGATCCACTCATCGTAGCTTACTCCTTTCTCTTTCAGCATGTTGACGACGACATCGAGCGAGGCCGCCATTCCATCGCGTGGATTGGGGTTTTGTTTTTCAACCTGACACAAGGCGCGGTAGGTTGGAATGATAACGTTGTCGAGCGGTTCGCGGCGGGGAACCCGGCGATTGGAGTGGTAGCCGACAATCTTTCCTCTGGCGTCATAGCTTGGCGTGACGTGGGCGAAGACCCAGTAGTGATCGCCGTTTTTAGACCGGTTGATCACGTAGGCGAAAATTTCCTTCCCGGCAGCGATCGTGTCCCATAAAAGCTTGAAAACGCATCGCGGCATTTCCGGGTGACGGATCAAGTTGTGGGGGGCGCCTAATAATTCCTGCTCGGTGTAGCCGGAGAGCCTCAGGAAAACCTGATTGGCATAGGTGATTTTCCCTTTGAGATCGGTTTTGCTAACAATGACTTCATTCGCGTCGAAGTGACGCTCTTGGCCGGTTAGCGCAGGAAGCGCTTTCATTTTTCCACCCTCATTGCCCCTAATAGACAGTTATGCAGTAGCAGCCATTCCCCCCAAAAAAATAGTTGCAAGGGAAACATATACGTCAATTGTTAAGATTTTACGGGATTAAGTCAAAAAGAATTAATCCAATGATCATGGTCTAACTCATTGTTTTGCAATTAATGATGGAATAAAAAAAGACGCCACAACAGCGTCTTTTTGTATGCAATTTGGTGGGGTTGTCCTACGTACATTTTTGCGTTGCATCGAATTTAAACTGTCGCTCATACCATTCTGGGTCGACATAAACGCCAAGTGGGCGGCCTGCAGCGATTTTTGTCTTGATGCGGAAAGAGGCGCTATGTCCCTGGCCAAGCTTAATTTTACGGACGGTAATTTCCGATTGGTCGTCAGCAAAGAAAATTTTCAACTTGGCTTTTTCCGGCCATTTCGGGCCGTTGTTGAGAATGTTGAAGTGAGTGCCCTTCTCGGTGCAAAGGGACTTGACCGTTACATCGACCTTTTGCGCAGGGGCGGCATCGGCCGTGGTGAAAGTCAGAAAAGCTCCTGCGAGTACGGCAAAGCCAGTGAATTTTGATTTCAACATCTAAAGCTTACCCCCGAATGAAAAACTGCGCCAAATACCCCATGCGGGTGTGTTTGGAAGATTCGCCTTAGGGTTTCAATCGCAGGTTCAAATAGGAAAGATTGATATACGCTATTTCCACAATTCAGCGGGGGAAGCTGCATCTTTGATTGATTAAATAATGCTGTTAATCACCCTTATGGTTTGTGATGAAAAAACGGCACACTTTTTATGCGTGCCGTCTTAATTGGGTTTTGAGTTCTCTGCGTTAGCTTTTGCTGAACACACGCTCAAAGATCGTGTCCACATGCTTGGTATGATAAGCCGCTGAATCTTCTTCTAGCAGCGCCTTAAGGTCTTCGACGCTCAAGGTTTTCGCCAATTCTTCATCGTTTGACAGGAAGTGGAACAAACGATTGGCGTGGTTGGCCGCTTCTTTTTCCACATCGTCCAGTTCGGGCGTTACGTCGGGGTTGTCGGGGTCGATGCCGAAACTTTTCCAAACCCGCATGGCGTTGCGTTGGACAACTTTGTAGGCGTCTTCGCGGCTGACGCCATTTTGGGTCAGGTGGAGTAAAACCCGCTGAGCGTCGTGGATGCCGCCAAAGTTATAGACCTGAGCGAGCATGTTGTTGGGATAAACGACTAATTTTTCGATCACGCTGGTCATCCGGCCAAGCGCAAAATCAAGGGTTACCGTTGCATCGGGACCAATGCCGCGTTCAACAGAGGAGTGGGAAATGTCCCGCTCATGCCAGAGCGCCACGTTTTCCATCGCCGGAACGACGGTCATGCGGACCAAACGGGCGAGACCGGTCAAATTTTCGGTCAGGATGGGATTGCGCTTATGGGGCATGGCCGAAGACCCTTTTTGCCCTGGAGCGAAATATTCCTGTGCTTCCCGCACTTCGGTGCGCTGTAGATGGCGAATTTCAACGGCAATGTTTTCCAGGGATGACGCGATGACGCCGAGGGTGGCGAAGAAGTTGGCGTGGCGGTCCCGTGGAATGACTTGGGTTGAAACCGGTTCAGGTGTCAGGCCCATTTTCTCGGCGACATACTCTTCGACGCTCGGATCGATATTAGCGAAGGTTCCGATTGCGCCTGAGATGGCGCAGGTGGCGATGTCGTATCGGGCTGCCTTCAAGCGCCGTAGGTTGCGCTGAAACTCGGCGTGGAAGCGAGCGAACTTGATGCCCATAGTCGTCGGCTCGGCATGAATGCCGTGGGAGCGGCCAATGCAGAGCATGTCTTTGGTTTCAAAGGCTCGGCGCTTCAGGGCGTCGAGCAGGCCTTCGACGTCCTCAATGAGAATATCGGCCGCCTGGGTGAGCTGAACGCTGAGGCAGGTATCCAAAACGTCGGAAGAGGTCATGCCCTGATGGACGAAACGGCTTTCTTCGCCGACCAGTTCGGCCAGTTCGGTGGTAAAGGCGATGACGTCGTGTTTCGTCTCGAGTTCGATCTCATCGATCCGGTCGATGCGCTCTTGGGTGTAGGGTTTGTTACCCTTTTCCCAAACCGCCTTTGCCGCGGCTTCTGGGATGCGCCCCAGTTTGGCGTTGGCGTCGCAGGCGTGGGCCTCAATTTCAAACCAGATACGGAATTTATTGGCCGGTTCCCAAATGGCGGCCATTTTCGGACGGGTATAACGCGGAATCATCGCGGAACTGCTCCTCGAAAGACAGGAGTGAAAAGATGGAAAGCCGGTGTTAAAGCAGGAGTCGGCCCGTTTTTAAAGGCTATTTTCGGTTTACTCCTTCAGGATTTCCCGGCTGATCAGCATTTTCTGGATATCAGAGGTGCCTTCATAAATCCGGCAAATTCGTGCATCCCGATAAATCTGCTCGACCCTGTAGTCTTTAATATATCCATATCCGCCATGAGTTTGAATAGCTTCGGAGCAAACCCTTTCGACCATTTCGGAGGCGAATAATTTGGCCATGGCCGCCTCTTTTATGCAGCGTTGGCCTGCGTCGCGAATGGAGGCTGCGTGCCAGGTTAATTGGCGAGCGGCTTCGATTTCGGTCGCCATGTCGGCCAGCCGGAAAGCCACGGCCTGATGTTCGGCGATGGGCTTGCCGAAGGCTTCGCGCTCCTTGGCGTATTCGGTGGCGGCTTGGAAAGCGGCGCGGGCCATGCCGATGGATTGAGAGGCGATGCCGATCCGTCCCGCCTCGAGGTTTTCGAGCGCATAGCGGTAGCCTTCGCCCTCATTACCGACCAGTGCGGTATCGGGCAGTTGCGCGCTATCGAAAATCAAGTGCGTGGCGTCCGATGCTTTCTGGCCCATCTTTTCTTCACAACGGGCAACTTCGAACCCTGGTGTATTAGCCGGAACCAGAAAGGCGGAAATGCCCCGGTGACCGGCAGAAGGGTCGGTCACGGCGAAGACGAGGATAACATCGGCATGCGATCCGTTGGTAATGAACTGCTTGGAGCCGGTAATTTCCCAGCCGTTGTCGGTCTTGACCGCCTTGGTTTTGAGGTTGGAAGCATCCGATCCCGCATGAGGTTCGGTCAGGGCAAAGGCTGAAAGTTTGGTCCCTTGCGCAAGTGGTTTGAGCCAGGTTTCTTTTTGTTCTGTTGAGCCTCTTTGGTGGAGAATGTTGTTGACCAGCATCTGAACCGCAACGACGGTGGTGACCGATGCGTCTCCGGCCGCCAATTCCTCAATGGCCATGGCATAGGTCAGATAGCTTGCGCCGACACCGCCCCATTCTTCGGGGATCAGCATGCCGAGAAACCCCAATTCTGCCATTTCGGCGATGGCTTCCTTGGGGAACCGGCTTTCTTTGTCCCAGTCGGCGGAAAAGGGCTTGAGGCGGTCACGGGCGAAATCCCGCGCCATGTCGCGAATGAGGGTCTGTTCTTCCGAAGGAATCATGAAATTTCTTTCTTAGACGGTAGGAGGTACCAAGCGATACTGAGCATCTGTAGAGAGGCAAGGACGCCGAAGGCGACTTTGAAGCCCATTGGGTGATAGCCGCCTGTGGCGGTTTGCGGCCAAAGGTCTATGACCACACCGATGGCCCACTGGAGGGCGAACGAGGCGACGAAAACCAATAGATTGAGGCTGGTGTTGAGACGTCCGGCCAGATGTGGGGGGAACTGTTGGGATAGGGCGGCATAGGTAATGATCCCGGCGGAGCCGAAAAAGCCGAATGCGCCCCACAAAAACGCCAATGCTCCGGTCCATTCGGCTATCAGAGCCAGTTGGGTGAGGATGAAAACGCCGATGGAAAAGACCACGATAGTCATGGGCTTGATGCCAATTCGGCCGAGCCGGACGGTCAGACCGCCCATACCGAGAAAACCGGCGACCATGCCGACGGCCGCGACCAGTAGAATATTGGCGGCATCGCCTCGTTCGAGATGAGCCACATCGCGCAGCCAGGGTCCGGCCCAGAGGGATTGAACTGCGATGAAAGAGGATTGCGAGGCTACGGTCAGGGGAGCTATTTTCCAAAACAGAGGGCTCTTGAAGATGCCTTTAAGCCCCTCAATTTGTTCGGAAAGACTGCTTCCCTGAGATTTTGTCGGTTTTTCCGGGACGACGGCGAAAACCGCAATCGCAACAAGAAAAGTCATCCCGGCAAGGATTAGAAAAAGGCCGCGCCAGTCGGTTATTTGCAAAGCCGCTTCCACCGGGGCGGTAGCGACCAATGCGCCGAAACCGCCCGAGGCCATCTGGATGCCGTTGGTTAGCGGCAATTTGTCGGCCGGGAACCAATCGACGAAGGCTTTGAAAGCAGCCATCAAACAGGCAGAAACGCCGAATCCGATGAGTGCCCGACCAACCAATAGACCCGCTTCGTTTTCGGCCAGTGCGAAAACTGCGGCGCCTGCCGCGGCAAAAAGTAAAAGAGCTGCTTCGGTACGCCGGGGGCCGTACTTGTCGAGCAGCACCCCCAGAGGCAGTTGGAACAGCGCGAAGGTGAGAAAATAGGTGCTGGTTAGAAGGCCGAGACTCGCCGCATCCAGGCCCACATCGCGCACCAGATCGGGCGAAATAACCGCATTGACCGTGCGAAACAGGTAGGAGAGGAAATACCCCAAGGCAAACGGCACGAAAATGCGGATAAGCACAGACGTTTCGATTTTTGGGGGGAGTGAAGCCGTACCTGACATAGAACGGTTATACGGCCTTTTTACGTTTGCGTAAAACCTTTCCCAAAAGGGCTACCCCGGCATGCCGTCGATCCGCGGGTGCGCCAGAATAGGCCAATAGGCGATAGCGAAAATGCCCCATCCCAATATCCATAGGCCTCCGGCCAGATGAGTGGCGAAGTCGAACGGTAAAAAGACTCGGGCGATTGCTGCGCCAATGAGCAAAATATAAGCCGCGACGGTAGCCGGGGTTGCTTTTAAAGGACGGCCCGAATGCCCCAGTGCGGCCCGTGAGGCGACGGCAAGGATCATCAGGGTGATAGCGCCCGCCGTTAAGCTATGGAGGGCCGTTGAAGCGGGAAACAGGTTGAGCAAATCGGTTCCCGCCTTGGCGAAAAAGCCGAGGGGAAGCCAGATATAGGCGACGTGAAGAATCCAGACCAAGGGCTCTTTTAAGGTCTTAAGGGTGTTCCAGCCAAGCATGCGAACGAACAGCACGATCCCGGCCAATAGGGCGATGCTTCCACTGATTATCGGTTGTTGCAGAGGCTCAAGCAAGGCGACGGCAAGCACGAGAGGCAGGGAAAGACGGTCGATTATCGCTGGGGTTTGGCAGGTAATGCCGGGGCCGAATTTCATCCGCAGGGCGTTCTGCGTGAAGGCCGGAATGATCCGACCCCCAATCAATGCGACGAGGGAGGCAATGAAATAGATTGCACTCGATAGTCCTACGGCGGGGTCTGGGTGAAAATGATAGAGCGCGTTGGCTCCGCCGAGAAGAAAGAGAATGATCGGAACCACATAGTTGCGCTTATTGCCCGCGCCGAAGATCACCTTAACCATGTAGAGGCCAAGGAGGGGGAGGTAAATCAGGTCGAGATACAGCAGAACTTCGGTCCAGGGTTGGGCCCAGAAAGCAAGGCGACCGGCAAGAAAGGCGATGATGAGGACCATTAGCGGAAAACCTTGGATATTAGGCGTTCCGGTCCATTTCGGTGTGGCGGCGAGTAGGAAACCCGAGATCGAAGCAACGGCGAAACCGAAAACCATCTCATGGCCGTGCCAAAAGGGATCAATCGACGCATGGCCGCCAAGGGCCAGAAGCCAGATCGCCAGGGCGCCTACGGCGTAGAGGGCGGCCATGAGGAAAAACGGGCGGTACCCGGATGCAAGCATAAGAGGGCCTTTATAGGCCGCGCTGGGATCTTCGATGCCGATGGGAATCTGCGCCATGCGGGTTGCATCCTTTCCGGTTGTTTAGGGTCGGGGGAACACCTAGAACCTGAAAGATGGGCTGTCTTTAACCGCCGTCAAGAATGAAAAATCAGAAAACGACTCGGTTGCTGGGGAAGCAAAGGGCCGTCATGGTGCCTTTGCCGGGGGCGCTGCGAATGTCGAAATAGCCGCCATGCAATTCAATCAGGCCGATAGTGAGCGGCAAACCAAGCCCGGTTCCCTGGAATTTTCGTGAAAGATCGCTATCGACCTGACCGAACTGGCTTAGGGCTTTTTTCTGCTCTTCCGGCCCCATGCCGATGCCCGTGTCGGTCACGCTTAAAACAAATTCGCCGTTGCCGTTAATTTGGCTGCCTAAGGTGACGCACCCGCCTTCCGGGGTGAATTTTACGGCGTTGGAGAGCAGGTTGAGCAGCATCTGTTTGACCCGTAAAGGGTCAGCCCGCAATCTCGGTAGGACATTGGGAAGCTCGTTTGCAAGTTCGATCCTGTTGCTATCGGCTCGCTCCCGCACCAGCCGCAAGACTGACGTCGCGATTCCTTCGACGGGGATTACTTCATCGTGCAACTCAAGTTTACCGGCTTCGATTTTCGAAACGTCCAAAACGTCGTTGATCAGCTCTAAAAGGTGGTTGCCTGAATCGTAAATATGGATGGGATAATCTTGATAGCGCTCGTTGCCGAGCGGGCCGAAGACTTCGCTGCGCATAGCATCGGAATAGCCAATGATGGCGTTTAGCGGCGTTCGAAGTTCGTGGCTCATAGAGGCAAGGAAGTCGCTTTTCGTTTTGTTGGCGGTTTCGGCTTCTTCCTTGGCTCGGCGCAAGGCTTCCCGGTTTTCATGTTCCTTGGTGACATTAGTGCCGATACCTCGGTATCCGACGAATTGGCCCTCTTCGTTGTAAATCGGTTTTCCGCTTACTCGGATGTAGGTGTTCACTCCATCGGGGCGTTGAAAGCGATATTCGAAATCTTTGAATGGTTCCCGGTTTTCAAGGTTTTGAAGATGCTGATTCCATTCTTCGGGGTTTTGGGCGATGTCTTCGGGTGAAACAAATTCGTCACGCCTTTTACCGTAAACTCTTTCTGGCGCCGCCCCACTCAGCGACTCAGCGTGAGCTGAAAGAAACGTGTAGCGAAGGTCCGCATCCATTTCCCAGAACCAGTCCGAGGCGATTTCGGCAAAATCTCTGAAGCGTTGCTCGCTGTGCTTTAGGGCGCGTTCTTGTTCATATTGTTTGGTAATGTTGCTGCCCATGCCCCGGTAACCGACGAAATTGCCCCCCTCGTCATAGATTGGTTTGCCGCTAATGCTGACGTACTGTGGGCTTTTTTCCGGGACATTGATCCAATAGCGGAAATCGCGGAAGGGGCGTCGGTTATCAAGATCCTCTTGATGGGTTTCCCAAAGTTCGCTCGATTCAATGGAGACGATAGAATGTTTTCGTCCCTTACCGATCAGGCTGTCCGGGTCGATCCCAACGATCTCTTTGAGCCGACCGGAGAAAAAGGTAAACCGCAGATCGGCGTCCATCTCCCAAATCCAGTCGGAGGCTGATTCAACCACATCCTTGAAGCGCTCTTCTGTTTCTGAAAGCGCTTTATGCGCCTGCTCCAGGTTTTGTGCGGCTTTTGTTCGACGGTTGAGTCGGAGCTTGCGCAGTTGGTTGGAAAGAATGGCAAAGGTAAGGCCGATGAAAACTGCGGGGAGAATGAATTCGTAGATATGGGGCCAGCCCAAATCGTAAAAATAATGACCGATGGCTGCGGCAATGACATAGAAAACCGCCGCCATGACAAACCAAACGGTTTCCGCCAGGCCAGCGACATCCATCCAGTTGGAGCGAGGCTCCATTCCAGTTTTGACGTTCTCTTTCAACGCTTAAGCAACCCTGTTGTTTTTCAACAGTGTAGTGCAAAAATTCTGATTTTTCCATACCTCCGGTTGATAGGCGGTTGACGGAAATCATAGGGGGGTACGAGGCTTCTTTTTACTCTTTATCTGCTGTAAAATTTTACGGTGTAATTTTTACCGGCTACGGCGTTTGTTCTTAAGGGGGGAAGCCATGACTGTCAGGGAAGAAATTCGTCGCCTTCAATCCCATGTAGGGCGGGTGATTCTGGGGCAGGATGTCTTGGTTGAACGTCTGCTCATCACGCTTCTGGCCGATGGTCATTTATTGGTTGAAGGGGCTCCTGGTCTTGCTAAGACCAGTGCGGTCAAGGTGCTGGCTTCAGCGCTTGAAGGGGATTTCCATCGCATTCAGTTCACGCCCGACCTGTTGCCCGCCGACCTGACCGGCACTGAGATTTTCAAGCCGGGTGAAGGAAGCTTTGAGTTCCAAAAGGGGCCCTTATTCCACAATATTCTATTGGCCGATGAAATCAACCGTTCGCCAGCCAAGGTGCAGTCGGCGCTCTTGGAGGCGATGGCCGAGCGTCAGGTTACGGTCGGACGCACGACCTATAGGCTTCCCGAACTCTTCATGGTCATGGCGACGCAGAACCCTATTGAACAGGAAGGCACCTACCCTTTGCCCGAAGCTCAGCGCGACCGCTTTTTGCTGCACACCCGGATTGGCTATCCCGACAAGGAGACGGAGCGAGAGGTGCTGGCCCAGACGCGGGAAAGGGCAAGGACCGGCAAGCCCATTGATGGACCGCCGTCCGCGGTTATATCGCAGGAGACCGTGTTCGCCGCCCGTAAGGAAGTCCTGGGGCTGCATCTTGCGCCTGAGTTGGAGGATTATCTCGTTCAGTTAGTTGTTGCCACCCGTGATCCTGCACCGTTCGACCCGGTGCTTGCTCCTTTGATCGCTTATGGTGGTAGTCCGCGTGCTTCCCTGGCGCTTGATGTGATGTCTCGGGCGAAGGCCTGGCTTGATGGACGGGATTTTGTCTCGCCTGAAGATATCCAGGCTCTCGCCCCAGATGTTTTGCGTCACCGTCTACTGTTGACCTATGAAGCCGAAGCCGATGGCGTTACCCAAGATGAAATTGTCGACCGGCTGCTTTCCGTCGTGGCGGTGCCGTAGGGGCGGCCGGTGAAACCCACTCTTGCGCCCATATCCGATAGAGGACAGGACGGCGTCCGGGTGACGACGGAAGAACTCATTCGCTTAAGGGCGGAAAGCGCTCGTCTTGCGCCTAAAGCCGCCGATACGGTGTCCAGTCTTTTTCCTGGCGCCTACCGTACCTTGATCCGGGGAAGGGGGCTGGATTTCGAAGAAGTCAGGGCCTATCAGCCGGGAGACGACTATAGGACCCTCGATTGGCGGGTCACGGCGCGCACAGGCCGTCTGCACACCAAGGTTTTTCACGAAGAGAGGGAGCATAACGTCTACTTTGTGGTCGATGCTTCTCCTTCAATGCATTTCGGCACTCGGGGCGCGTTTAAGTTTGTTGCAGCATCGCGGGCGGCGGCCTTGCTGGCCTGGGTCGCTGTGGATAACGGCGACCGGGCTGGGGGGATGGTTTTCGGTGATGGACAAGCTTGCCACGAAAGAGGGCCGTTGAGCGGTCCGGCGGGGGCGGCCCATCTTTTCGGTTTGCTCGAAGACGCCTCTCAGCTTGGCGGCGGCTCTATAAGCGGAGCGCGTTCCGATCTTTCAATGGCCCTTAAGACCTTACGACGTTTGGTTCGGCCCGGCAGCCTGATTCTGCTGGCGAGCGATTTTAGAAACCAAGGCGATGACGTGGCCCGCCATTTGAGTCGGCTGGCCCGGCATAATGACGTGGCGGGCCTGATGATTTCCGATCCCCTGGAGCGGCGGTTTCCCGACAATGGCGGCTATCCGATAAGCGATGGGCAGCGGATGCGGTGGATTGATGGCGGCGATAAAGGTTTCTCCCAAGGGTTCGCCAAAGATTTTGAGCAGCACCAAGAACAAGTGGTGAGGCTTTTCCGTGGAGTGCGTAGTCGGTTGTTTGAGTTGGGAACCGAACGGTCAATATTGGACGGTCTTCGTGCCGCCCTGTTTGGCAAAGGCGGGGGGCGTTGAGAATGGATCAGTTGGGCCCCATCGCCAACCGCATTCGTGAAATCCATATTCCCGATGGCGTGGCGACTTGGCCGCCCGCTCCGGGATGGTGGGTTTTGGCCGGGCTTGCAGTATTGATGTGCCTCTTGCTCTTTAGGCTTTGGTGGCGGCGCACGGCCCTGAGGCGGGAAGCTTTACGGGAGATGGATCGATTAGAGCGGGCGTATCAAGCCGATAGCGATGGAGCTGCTCTTCTGGCCGGGCTTTCGATATTGCTGAAACGGGTTGCCCTGGCCCGCGAACCACGCGACCAAATTGCCGGCCTGACCGGAGAATCCTGGCTTGTTTTTCTCGATAGAAGGCTTGGCGAGACAGCGTTTTCGGAAGGTCCGGGGCGAGTGTTTAAAGACGGTCCCTATGCGCCGTCCTGCTCTATCGATGGGCCGGAAGTCCTTAGGTTGGCGCGCCGCTGGATCAGGAGGGTCGCATGATTACCTTTCTGTTCCCCTGGGCCTGGGCTCTGCTTCCCTTGCCGATTCTGGTTCGCTGGCTTGTTCCGGCAGCCGATGGCAAACCTCACCTGGCATTGTGGACACCATTTTACGCCAGAGCCGTGACGCTTGCCGAAGAAGGTGCGCCAAGCCGGAAACATGGCTTGTTGGTTGCCGCCTCCCTCCTTTGGTTGTTGCTGGTCGGGGCGGCGGCCCAACCGGCATGGCTTGGAGAGCCGATACAGCGACCGACAACAGGCCGCGACATGATGTTGGTGATCGATATCTCCGGATCCATGCGTCGTATGGATTTTAGTGTTGAGGAAACACTGACCGACCGGCTTGGCGTGGTGAAGGACGTTGCGGGGCGGTTTATCGAGCGGCGGAAGGGCGATCGGATGGGTCTGATCCTATTCGGGGCGAAACCCCATCTGCTTTCACCAGTCAGTTTCGACCGAAAAGCCGTGGGCGAGTTGTTGGCTCAGGCCGAAATCGCTTTGGCCGGAGAATATACCGCCGTGGGCGACGCTATTGGGCTCGCCATAAAACGACTGCGGGGGCTCGATGCGCCGACCAAGGTGATCGTTTTGCTGACTGATGGGGCCAACAATGCGGGGCGATTGGGGCCGAAGCAGGCGGCCTTGCTGGCCAAGGGAGAGAATATTCGCATCTACACCATCGGGGTGGGCCGTGATGATACGGTTGCGCCCAATATTTACGGCAAATGGTCGGCTGAAGGCCCGGCCAATTTTGAACGGGAAATCCTTGAGGCCGTGGCTGAGCGGACGGGAGGGATTTATTTTCATGCGCTTGATACGGAGGGGGTGGAAGCGGCCTATCGGCGCTTGGATGAATTGGAGCCTGCCTTGGGCGATGCGGCGGCAGAGTATTTCGCCGAGCCGCTCTATCCCTGGCTTCTCGGATTGGCCTTGGCTATCAGTGCCGGCATCGCTTTAACAAAGACGCGGAGGCGGATATGAACAGTCTGCACTTCATCAGGCCTGAGTGGTTTTG
>CBDUMN010000050.1:0-24660 GCA_965368335.1 uncultured Rhodospirillales bacterium | reverse complement strand
ATAATTATGAGTTATCGCGTGGTTTGGATTTTCTCCCTGTGGTTGGCGGCTTTGAGGGTTTCTTGGAGCTTTTGATCGGAGACGTGGGTGTATATTTCCGTCGTTGTGATACTGGCGTGGCCAAGGAGTCTTTGAACGAAACGGATATCGACGCCGTTCTCCATGAGTTGCGTAGCCGCAGTATGGCGTAACATGTGCGGGGTGATGCGGCGGGTCATCGAAAGTTCTGCTGTTAAAGCGTGGAGAGCTTTACGAATATAGTCGGGGGTTGCTGTCGTACCCCATTGTGTAATGAGGAGACCATCGCTCGGAAGAGCACTCTGTCGGTAGTCCTTTAGATATTTTCTGATACCTGCAACGAGATCTTTGGATACGAGAAAAACGCAACGTTCTCGGTTCCCTTTCCCGGTGATCCTGATAATGCCAGCTTCAAGATCCAAATTACCGAGGGTGATGGTGCATAGTTCGCCTACCCGCACCCCTGTTGCAAATAAGATTTCAAGCGCCAAAAAAAGGGTGCGCTGTTTTTGTGTGTCATGGCCAAGGGCTATGTTGATGGGGGCACCAAATAGTTGCCCTAGTTCCTGTTGGTTTAGGTTTCGCGGTAGTCGTCGGGGTAATTGGATGGCGGTGCGCAGAGTGTGAAAAGGGTTTTGCGTAAGGAAGCTGTTTTCTTCCAGCCAGCGGAACATAACCTTGAGGCAGGCTGTCCGGCGTTTGATCGTAGTCGGAGCACTTTTGTTTCGCTGCATAGCAAACATCCAGCTCACAATAGTTTCCTTTGACGACCAATCTTCGTTTTGAGCCCATTTTTGAAAGTGTTCGAGGTCTTGTTGATACGCGCGAAGGGTATGAGGTGACAGGCCCTTGGTCCTGCAGTGATCTAGAAAACTTGAAGACGCAGAGTTTATGTCCATGGTTGTCTCTCTCGGATATGAAATCCTGGAAACTGGTAAAATTTCTCCTTCAAATCAACGCTCTAATAAAGTGCATCGGCTTCGGTGGGTGCTATTCCTGCGAGGGTGGATTCAAAAAAGTTAGCAGTTCCGCATTAGCCACGACGGATTGGCAAGCTGGCTTTCCAGTATCCATTCCTTAGTGGATATGCGGTCAAACTGTCTCTGCCTACCGTAAGATGCTTGCAACAATTCGACTAAATAGCTGACTAATTGAACAGTGCTCAAAATTTTCCTTTACAATTGAGCGTCGCTCATTTAGGTGTATTGAGCATCGTTCAATTAGATATCCTGTTTAGGGAGGGTCCTATGTTTAAAAAGTTTCTTCGTAATAGTGCTGTGGCAGCTGGTTTTCTGGCGGCGACGGTCTTGTCTTCCGGTCCTGCGGCCGCCGATAGCATTGGCCGTGGCTCCGAAGCTTCGGTCACCGGTTCCGTTCTCAGTGCCGTGGGAAGTGCATTCGTCGTCGCTGGCTCAGCGGCGTTCATTGTCGAATCAGTCTCCACCGTCGCTGAAGGCGTAGCAATCGTTCTGAAAAACGTCTCCACCGGCGTGAAAGAAACGATCGTTGTTTCCGGAAATTTGGCCCGCAACACGGTTTGGGTTGTCGGCGAAACCCTTCACGGTGTCGGCACGGCGGCCGGAACGATCTTGTCGACCGGCGGCACAGTCATCGCTTTTGTTCCCAATGAAGTCGGGAAGCGTCTTTGCAACAACACGGCTTACGGGGACTAGTGCCTCATTCGATGGTTTGCTCCCCAGCGCGGGATCAAATCAGGGATAGTCTAGGCAATGGGGAGAGAAACCATGCGCCATCTCATTTTCGGAATGCTACTCATGGCCGCTACTGTTGTTGCAGCGCCTTCAGGCCAAGCAGTAGCCGGGCAGAACTGCGAGCAACGGGGCCAAACGGTCGGCTATATGAAGCACGCCGTCTCGGCCGCAGGCCAACTGGAAAAACACCTCGATGAAACCAAAAGCCGCGTTGCAATCCTAGCCCGGGTCGGCTCGGACATCAGCAAGCACGGCCTGCGCTATACCCATGCTGCCTTTGCTCGCAAAAGGGAGGCTGACCGCAAGTGGATTGTTACTCACCTGTTGAATAAGTGCGGAACGGGGGATTCCTTCTTGATCAACCATGGCCTGTTGGAATTTCTTCTGGACGATCTCTTAGTGTTCGACGTGATGGTTGCCGTGCCGGGCAAAGGGCTGCAAGAAGAGCTCGCACTTTCACTAGATCAAGGCATCGCAGCCAATCTCTATGAGCCGAACTACAGTATGATTTCCAATCCCTTCGGATCACTGCGGTACCAGAACTCCAATCACTGGGTCCTTGACGTCATTGCTCAGGCTCAGGCGCGGGAGGATGGCAACAATATCTACACCCGTGGCCAAACAAGACGCTATTTCAGGTTGAATAACTATGTGCCGACGCGAATCCGCATTTCCCCGATGGAACGACTGGGTGCCCGCATCGCCCGGCCGAACGTCCACTTCGACGATCATCCAAGCCGGGCGCGGCACACCGGCCGCTACAACGTGGTTAGTGTCAAATCCATTGTTTCCTACCTGAGCCGCAATGATGATCTGGCAAGCAAGGAAGACCTGCGGTTTTAGCTGAGCGTAACTTCTTGATAGATGATTTGTTTAGGCAGTGAGTTAGAGTACGGAGACTAAACTCTTGGATTTCCGCCATCCATACGATGCCAGCATTCAACGTGCACCATCGTATTTGGCTCCGGAGCTCCTTGTCAGGGTGCGCAAACATCCTGAACAGGTGCTTCGGTCTGAGGTGGAAGATCAACTCGATAAGCTTGACCATCAGGAACAGTTGCCAGGGCTTCAAGTGGCGGGTTGCCAAAACCTGATGGCGGAAATCCCATTTGGTGGAGTCGTTTTCAACTACTTCTCGACCGACGTTCTCGGACCAGAACGGCGTCCAGTCGAAGGGCGTTACATACATGACATTGAGGAAGTCTGGGTCATAAGACAGTAGATGACGGTAAGCTTGAAATCCGGTTTTCCAACTGTCGTGCTCCAACCCCGTTACCTGACCGGCGATCGAGATCATTCCGTGCTTCCGCAGCAAGCGAAGGGCTTTCGCGTCGACCGCTTCCGATGACCGTTTCCTGATTTTTTGGATGACCTCCGGGTTTGTCGTCTCGATTCCGAGAAGAAAGGCGCAAAAACCGGCTTTCTTGTAGAGGTGTAAAATATCCTCATCGCGGCAGATGTCGGCGGCCCGCACGGCTGCTGTTAAACGGACTGGCACATTCTGTTCAATCATGGCTTCCAGAAAGGCCCGCCATTTCTTAGGGGACGTGGTGGGGTTTTCATCGGCGAAGGTGAAGAAATTGATGCCGTGAGTACGGTGCAGCCAAGCAATCTCTTTAGCCAGTCGAACAGGATCACGGTGCCGCCATTTCTGCCAAAAGCTCCGTTGGCCGCAGTAACTGCATTGATGGGGGCAGCCGCGGGAGAACTGAATAACCCCCGCCCTTCCCATGCCCCAGCACTGGTGCCGGTCCCAGTCCTCAATCAACTCCCATCCCACCCGGTAGGGTTCGAAATCGCGAATAAGAGGAGCCGTATCGGTTTCGACGATCTGCCCTTCGTGTCGGAAACTGATGCCAAGGACCGAATTCAAAGGCTCTCCTTTCGATAAAGCCTCCACCAAGCGCTGCGTAATGGTCTCGCCTTCTCCCCTAACGACGATGTCGATGGACGGTGCTTCCACTAAGGTTTCTTTCGCATGGTAGGTCGGATGGACACCGCCGTAGACTGTGGTGACCCGCGGCATGGCCCGTTTAATGGCGGTAAAGGTCCGAAGGCAAATGGCATGCGCCGGCGACGAACCGCTATGGCCGATCATGACGATATGGGGGTTGAAGGAGGTTGCCCGCTCGACGATTTCCGGATCGGAAAGCCGAAGGTCTTCGGCATTGACCAGCCAAACGTCGTGGCCGTCGTCGATCAAGGGACCGCCGATCATGAGGAGACCGAGGGGGACCTGAGACCCCATGCCATGAATTGAATTGGCGCGGTAGTGAGGATTGATCAACATGATACGCATCACACATCTCCCTTTTCGCTTTCCAGCCAGCCCCTGTAATGAATGATGTGACCGACCAGAGGAAAGGCGACGTCGATATCGAAAATGAACCGTCTGTCGTCGCCGCTTTCCAGACACTCGATGGACGGTTTGCTCCAAGAAGGGAGGGGCAATCCAAGAAGCCGCCAGCCCGACAGGGACCAAGCCAAGCCGTCCTGCTGTGGTGTCAATTGAAACAGAAGATCGAAGGGCCCGAGGTGCTCGATCAGAAGCCCTTCATCGCGGCCAACTCCTGCCGCCATGACGCTCACATAACGCCGTGAAGCGAAGCGGCGATGCCAGGTCTCGCGCCCCGTTCCGTTGGGAATAAAGGTCACGCTGACCGGGACGTCCTGGCCTGGACGGGGCAGGCCAGCCACCTTGCAAATGAACCAAGGCCCCAAACCGCCGTCGGTCGTAATTTCGGCCCGGCCAGCCGTCGCTTCCTGTTCTCTAAGACTGTGGAGCTTAGCGACCTTGCCGGGAAGGTTTCCCATGACCGCGTCGAGAATACGTTGAAAAGGAGAAAGAACCGTCATGACATATCCTCCATCAAAAATCCGGTTTGAAGACCATCAGCCAAACGATCCCGGTCATTGCCGCAAAAGCCGGCCAGCCAAGGGCGAACCAAATGCGAAAGTAGCGTTTGTATTGTTGGGATAAGGGCTGATTTGACTGGACGGCGGCTTCAGCCATCCGGCGCATGCGAATTTGAATCCATACCACCGGCAGCCAGCAGATGCCGGCCAAGACATAGAGGGCCAAGGACCAAAGGATCCATCCTTCGGTCAGGTCCCATCCGGCAGCGTAGGCAAGCAGCACGCCGGTTACCGGCTGAATGATGACGGCTGGCGTGGTGAATATCCAATCGGCGATGACCACGTTCCGGTTACCTGCGGCAATCGCCCGGACGTCGCCGCTGAGATTGCTGGCCAGACCGTGGAAGGCCGTTCCCAACCCGGTTCCGAAGAGCACCACCATGCTCAAAATATGAACCCATTTCAAAAGCAGTGGATCGAACATTTCATATCTCCCATTCCAGGGCCATCATTATGGCCGTCGCCGCGAACAGCGGCAGGTTCTTAACCAAGGGAGCGAAAGGGTGCAGCCAGTACTCGGGCGGAAGGGCAGTTGCGAGCAGGGTGAAAGCGGCAATGGCCAGCAACTGGATGCCGCCGACCGCGACCGGTCGCCAATGGATCAACAGGAGCAGCCCCAAGATGGCATCAAGGGCGGCGGCACCATAGAGCAGCACCAAAGCCGGTGTTCCTGCGACCCCCAAATGCGCCAACATCTCAAGGCTTCCTGATTGTGGATAAAGCCCGAAGGAAAAGATGCCGGTGAGCAGCCACATGACGCCCAAGCACCATCGAAGAGGGGCGCGAAGAAAATAGGTCAGCGCCGCCTGACGATCGGACCGGCTGGCGGGCTGCAAGGCCAAGGCGATTTTGAGGGACATAGGAGGACGGCCTAACGCTTTGGAGAAGGCCGTTATGTCCCCGCTGATGCCTTGGCGCAGCATGGCCAAAACCTCGCGGTTGGCGGGGCCGTCGGAGATGTGCTCGCCGATTGCGGCAAAAGCAGTGAGAGCGAAATCCGGCATCGGCAGGAAGTGTCCAGGCTTGAACCCGAGCCAAGCGCGAAGGGGCTTTGTCAGCTCATTGGTAGTCATCGTCTCCGGTCCAACCGCATCGATGCGATCAGGCAAGGTCGAGGATTGGTGAACCAGACGCACCACCAGATCGGTAATGTCCGAAATATGGACGGGCTGAATCTTCCAGGTGTCGTTCCCCAGCCGAAACATCCAAGGCATCGCAGCCAATGCGGTCAGCATGGAAGTGCTGGCGCCGCCGCGACCGACGACCAGGGAGGGACGGACAATGCACCAATCCAGCTTACTTTTATCGAGGCCATGGAAGTGTTCCTCCGCGGCCCCCTTGGTTTCCTGGTATAGCGTCCCTCCGCCGGCGGAGGCGCCAAGAGCAGAAATGTGGATCAGGCGGCGGACGCCGACATCCGTACAGGCATCGATGAGGCGGCTGACACCTTGGTCATGGACTTGGGCCATGGTGTTGGTGCCCCGATTGCGAACCAGACCAGCGCAATTGACGACCACGTCGGCTTCGGAAAGAACTTGCCGTAAAGTCTCATCGTCGGCTTGGGCGAGGTCGATCTTTACGGATGTCGCGCCAGACACTTTTTTGCCTGAACGGCTGGCGGCAAGAACGTCAGACCCTGATGCGATGAGCGCTCCAGCCACGTGGCGGCCGATAAACCCAGACGCCCCGATGACGAGGATCTTGATAGCGTTTCGGTTCTCGCGACCTTCTAAAAAGCGCTTCATTTCGCCATTCATTGTATTTTCCTTATTTCTGAAATTACTGAAATTACTGAAATTTCAGTTTAAAAAAAGGGAACGCCTTTTTAGGTTACCTTTCCAATCAGCTTGGCGATCTTGCTGCCCATTTTGACGATCTTCATTTGAACCGGTCGCGGCAACTTCTGGACATCGTCGTACCAATTGGTCAGAAGTTCGAGAAATTGGAGAACCTCCCCGATCCGTTCCTTGGAAACGTTTGGTAGCTTGGGGTCATTGTCGGCATCGTCGAGGCATTGGCGGAGCGTCGTAAGGGTCGGGTCGATCTCACGCTGTTTGCGTCCCTTGACGATCAGCATGAAGGATTCCCAAGGATCGGTTTCCGCCGCGAAATGATCCCGCCGATCGCCGATTACATTGATCTTCTGGATCAGATCCCAACTCAGAAGCTCCTTCAAACTCGTGCTGACGTTCGAGCGGGCGATGGAGAGGGTCTCCGCGATCTCCTCGGCCGTGATCGGCTCCGGCGAAAGAAAGAGCAAGGCGTGCACTTGGGCGACCGAACGGCTGACCCCCCAGCGGGTCCCCATTTCCCCCCAGTGGAGGATGTAACGTTCCATGGTCGGCGTCAGTTCCATCTTGCGGCTCTCTAATTTCCATTGATTTCTGTAATTTCAGAAATATTAGAAATTATGGTTAGTGTTGTCAATGATCTTGTGTCTCGCCTTGCCGGACCTCTGTCGTCGCACTAATCTCAGAAGATGACCCAAGCTATGAAAAAAGCCCTATTGGTTCTTTTATTTCTCGTCTCAATACTGGGAACCGACGCACGAGCAGTGATCTGGAACCAGGTAGAATTCACAAGCCAAGCTCCGGATCAGCTTATCGAACGTGCTAAGCTGATTTTCGCTGATCGAATCGAGCGTGCGAATCAATTTCACCCCGACCAACCAGTCGAGATTTTCTTGGGACAGACCCGATGGAGCAAAGACTGGAATACTAAACGGCTCAATATTTACATACGCGGCAATCCTGAATTTTGCACAGAGGATGGGTGCCTCCTTGCAATTTATGGGGAGGATCAGCAAGGCCTTTGGCGCAAAGAGCTAGAGGTTCAGTCAAACGGCTATTTGATGGTGACCGATATTGCGAGGAATGGGCGAGCTGTTTTGATTTCCGAGACAGCTACCAGCTGCCTAAACTTAGTTTGGGAGGGAGTTGCTTACGGAGAGTTTAGGCGCGAGGGGCCCTGTGTAGATCGGCCTAAGCGAGCAAAAGAAGACACTCTCGCGGAAACAGTGAGAGCTGTGCGAGAAGCGCTCAGGAAAGGAAGAATTGGCTACCGCGGTCTGAAGGTAGAGAATGAAGTGGTGATGGTATCTCTGAGGCGTGTTGAAGATCTCTCCCTGGCCACGGCTCAACTTCCAAGTGTTGCTCAGAAAATTGGAGCCACAATTGAGGTTGATGGAGCTCTTTTCCGTATTATCCCTTCATTTGGGGAAATACCGCGTTTCTTGTCCTTGAATGAGGTTGGATATCGAAACTACCTCGCCGTCGCGCAGGCCCGCCATCTTGGGTCGCGCATGTCGGTGATTCCTTTGTCCATCATGCACCTGATGATTGGCAGCATATTGAAACCGTCGGTCTCTTTGCGTTCAAGAGCAATCTTTGCATGACGGTAGGTGCCGTTGAGGTCGCCAGCGACCATGAGGTTAGTGGCAAGACCTGCGTGAGCGTCACGCGCCTCGGCGTTCAACTCAAGAGCCTTGCGAAACGACTCAGTTGAGCTTTTAAGAAGTTCTGCGGCTCTTTGCTTGTTGCCCTGCATTTGCTCGAACCAACGGCGCTGACCCAGAAAGCGCCCGTAGTCCACTCGGAGGTCGGCGTCTTTTGGGAGAAGCTTAAGGGCTCTTTTGAAAAGATCACCCGCCTGTTCCATGTCGTGATCGCGGTCGGTGACGACGGCCGCCATGCCCCAGTAGGCGGCGCCGTTGTTTTATCGAGCAACCAGGCTTGGTTAAAGCGCTTCATCGCCGTTTTCAAATCCCCCTGGTGCATCGCTGTCCAGCCACGTTTCGCTGCTTCGACGGCCCCTTGCTCAAGGGTGAACCCCATGGCCTTCACACCATTGATGTACTTTCGGTCCGCCTCTTTCAATTCGGCGGACTTTTCGATGCCGCCGTACATCGGGCGTTCGTTGAGGGGGCGTTCATCGGCCATCACACTGCTCGAGGCGACCGCGAGAAAGAAAACTATTAGACCGAGCAGGCCAAGGAAGGGTTTGCGGCCTGTAAGAAGGAACTCCTGTGACATTGACCCATCCCCAAAAAAGCGTTCCTCCCGACATCTGAATGAAGATTTCTTTCATTCAAGTACCGAGAGGAACTGAGTAGATATGAAGGTGCCTAGAGGGTGGCGCTGCCGGCCGTCGGCTGTTCTTCATAGAGCTCGAAGGGTTCGGTGTTTTCGGGATCCATGTCCAGCTTGCCTTCTGCCAGAAGGTCGCGGGCGTTCTTTTGGACGCAAATGGCCGAGAACAGGCTGAGGGTGAAGGACATACCGAAGAAGCCTTTTTCGCTGAGCGCCAGTTCGGCGTTCCACAGGCCGATGGCGAGCAGGATGACCGCCGAGCCGAAGGCAGCCCAAGACAGACCGTAATAAAGGTTGGTGAACTGGACGCCTTCGAGGCGATCACGGACGGTTTTTTGCACTGAAATGGCAGAGTAAAGGCCGAACAAGATGGCGATCAGGTAGTAGCCCTTCTCATTCAACTCCATGCCTGCGTTGTAGATGCCGATGAGGTAGGCGATGAGACCAATGCCGAGCGATGCCCAAGCGGAGTAGACGAAAGCTTTTGAAGGAGGTGCGATGGTGTTCATGGGTTTGGTTCCTTTGGGTTCGAAGACTATTGGATTGATGAGGTGGTTGCCGCTAAACGGCGAAGGACTGACGGCTCTGCGTGATGAAGCCGAGAACGGCATTCTCAAACAGCGAGGCGGCGTCACTTAAAAGGCTAGTGGCCCATCCGACCAAAGCCTGTGCGACGGATTGCAGAGAGAAGAGGACGGCGATGAGAATGAGAGCGGCCAGAGCGTGCTTGGCGGTTTTGCTCAGTTGCTTAAACATGTCGATTGTCCTTTCACTAGAAACAAATCACGCAGGCGCGGTTGCTGAGAGCCATTGGCGCGGAAGAGCTGTGTGGGAGGAGAACGGCGAGGCCGTTAAGCATGGTGCCCGGTCGTAAGATCGGGAATTGAGCCGCCAGGAGTTCGAAGACTACCGCAGACACTATCGTGAGCGTGGCGGGAACCTGTTAAGTGCGTAAGGCCGTTTCCTGAAATTAGATGTTTCATTTTCCCTTCCCCTTAATTGAGCGTCGTTCATTTAATATTGAAAAAATAAGGCCCGAAGGCTTTCTCTGAGCCGTATGAACAGTGCTCAATTAACCTTCTAGTCTCATGGTCATTCCCTGTCAAGAATAAAAATGAGCGATGTTCAATTAAATTTTCCCGCCCAGATCTATCCGCTGCATTTTCTTATTGAACAGCGCTCATTTATCGGTTAGCGTTTGTTGCAGCAAATGAGGGCGGACAGCAAATTCAAAGTCCGGTCAGCCGAGACAAAAAGGATGATTTAGATGGCAAGACGTTACGACCATAGCCGTGAAGAACTCCACGAAATGGCCATGTCGGCGACCCAAGAGATGGTGGCTGCAGAAGGCATTCGCGCCATTACTACGCGACGCCTTGCCAAGGAGATGGGGTATTCGGTCGGCACCATCTACAATCTATTCAGTAATCTCGATGATCTAATCGTCCACTTGAATGGCACAACGCTCGACTCACTCTATGAGGTTTTGTCCGCGGTGGAGCGGGACGGCGATCCGGAAGGGTCAATCCGCAAGATGGCGGAAACCTACATCACCTTCACCCAGGAAAACTTCAATCTCTGGAACAGCCTGTTCGAACACCGGCTTCCCGCCGGTGAAGAACTGCCGGACTGGTACAACGCCAAAATTGGCCGTCTCTTATTGCTTGTTGAAGAAACACTGAGCCCGATTTTTGCCAAGGGCCAGGAAGAAGAGTGCCAAAAAGCGGCGCGAGTTCTTTGGAGTTCACTCCACGGCATTTGTTCGCTGGCCAGTTCCGAAAAGTTGGACATCGTGGCAACCGAATCGGCGCTTGAGCTGACGGACTCACTGATTACCAACTACCTCGCCGGGCTGCGTGGCAAGATGGGGCGCTAGGAGAGGGCCATGCGGGTCTTGCGTTGGAGTGTTCTGGCTGTTGCTCTCCTGGCCGTATCTTTGCCAGCCGGAGCTACCGAGAAGAACCCTGGGGCAGGTAATGCGGAAATTGACTCCATCGGCATGCCGACCCTTGGCGGTCGTCAGTTCTGGGGTGACGTCTACGCCCACGCTGGCTGGCGCATTCAGGAAAACGTCATCACCGGACATTATCGTCTCCTCGACCCTAGCAATGCCCGACACACGTGGGGAACCTATGAGGAATGCCGCGAGAAGTTTGAGAAGTTAGCTGCGACCTCAGACCTCAACTGGAAAAACGATCACCTCATCGTCATGATCCATGGCCTGGGGCGGACCAAATCCGCTTTTGCCAACCTTAAGGAAGTCATGGCCAAAGAAGGCTACGCGACATTGGCAATCAGCTACCCCAGTACTCGCGGATCGGCGGCGGACCATGGCAAGCGCCTCAATCGATTGATCGGTGATCTCAATGGGATCGACAAGGTTTCCTTCGTGACTCACAGTTTTGGTGGTTTGGTTCTGAGGGACGCTTTGTCTGAAAAGAGTGAATGGCGGCATAGGGTCGCCGTCAACGCCGCCGTGATGCTCGCGCCACCCAGTCAAGGCTCGGCCATCGCCGACTACCTGGAAGACTTTGTTCCCTTCCGGCTTGTTGGAGGTAAAGGCGGTCAGGCCGTAACTTCAGAGGAAGCCTCCAAATTGTCGGTGCCTACCATTCCATTTGGCGTGATCGCCGGTGGCCGCGGCGACGGCGAGGGTTTCAATCCCCTGCTTGAAGGTGACGACGACGGTGTGGTGACCGTTGAAGAAACCAAGTTACGGGGCGCTGCCGACTTCATGGTGGTTGATGCCATTCACACATTCATCATGGATAACCCTAAGGCCGTCCAAGCGATAAAGACGTTCTTCATCCATAAAAAGTTCTCAGCGCCAACAAGTGCAGGAAGGGCGGAGGCCCGTGACCAATGATGCGCTCCGGTTGCTCTTTTTTTGCCAATCAAATGAGCATCGCTCAATTGGGGCCGTTTGTGTGCATTTCCATTCGATCAAAACGTAAAAGTTGTTATAGGTAGTTCAGGGGAGGACAGTATGTCTGAGCACAATCAATTCGAACTTATGGGGAAGCGACGGTTCCTGCCGTATTTCCTGACCCAGTTTGCCGGCGCATTCACCGACAACGTCTTCAAGAATGCCCTGATCATCCTGATCGCTTTTAGCGCAGCCAACAGCGATTCGTTGGTCAACCTATGCGCAGGTCTCTTCATCCTGCCGTTTTTCCTGTTCTCGGCGACCGCCGGACAGATTGCCGAGAAGTATGAAAAGGCCAAGCTGGTTCGGCTGATCAAACTGGCTGAGATCGCCATCATGAGCGCCGGGGCCGTTGCTTTCATCACCGGCAACGTCACCGCCCTCATGTTGCTGCTTTTCCTCATGGGCACCCAGTCCACCTTCTTCGGCCCGGTTAAATATTCGATCCTGCCTCAGCATCTGAAACAGGAAGAATTGATCGGCGGCAACGGCCTCGTCGAGATGGGGACCTTCATCGCTATTCTGCTCGGTACCATGGCCGGGGGGCTGTTGATTAATATCGAAGGAACGGGTGCCTACCTGACCGGCGGCGCTGTTGTTCTGTTCGCCTGCTTGGGTTGGTTCGCCAGCCGGTTCATCCCCGAAGCTCCGGCAACCGCTCCCGATCTCAAGATCAATTGGAACCCGGTGAGTGAGACCTGGAAGATCATCAAGATCGCCCGTGAAAAGAAGGCGGTGTTTCAGTCGATCCTCGGCATCTCCTGGTTCTGGATGCTGGGCGCGGTGTACCTAACCCAATTCCCCAACTACGCCAAGGAGACCCTGGGCGGCAATGAGCAGGTGGTCACCCTGCTGCTGGTTATCTTCTCGGTTGGCGTCGGCATCGGCTCCATGCTCTGCGAACGCCTGTCCGGACGGAAAGTGGAACTTGGCTTGGTGCCGTTCGGTTCCATCGGCCTGAGTGTTTTCGGCTTCGATCTCTACATGGCAAATCACAGCGCCTGGACCGGCGAATTGTTGGGGGCGGCCGCCTTCCTCGCCCAACCCGACAGCTGGCGGGTGGTCTTCGACCTGGCGATGATCGGTGTTTTCGGCGGTTTCTACATCGTCCCGCTCTACGCCATCATCCAGAGCCGTTCCGCACCCGAGAACCGCTCGCGGATCATCGCCGCCAACAACATTCTCAATGCCCTCTTCATGGTCGGTTCGGCAGGACTCGGTATCGGCTTGTTGAGCGCCGGACTGACGATCCCGCAGCTGTTCCTGGTCATGGCGGGCCTCAATGTGGTCGCGGCCATCTACATCTATTCCTTGGTGCCCGAGTTCCTCATGCGGTTCCTGGTTTGGATGTTGACCGCCGTCATGTATCGCATCCGCCGCATTGATATGGACAAAATCCCCGAGGAGGGGCCAATCCTGCTGGTCTGCAATCACGTGAGCTACGTGGACGCACTGATCATAGCCGGCTCATGCCGTCGGCCTGTGCGCTTCGTCATGGACTCGCAGATCTTCAAGATCCCGGTGTTCAGCTTTATCTTCCGAACCGCCGGGGCCGTCCCCATTGCCTCGCGCAAGAAAGACCCGGAAACTTATGAAAAGGCCTTTGAGAAAATCGCCGAATACCTTCGGGACGGCGAAGTGGTCTGCATCTTCCCCGAGGGCATGCTGACCCGTGACGGCGAAATGAACATCTTCCGCTCAGGCGTCACCCGCATTCTGTCGGATACCCCCGTCCCCGTCGTGCCCATGGGCCTGTCCGGCCTTTGGGGCTCCATGTTCAGCTTCCTCGGTGGCCGCGCCGCCGCCAAACTCCCCAAACGCTTCCGCGCTCGCGTCACCTTAAGCGTCGGCGCTCCCATCGCACCGGAGAACGCCGACCTGGATCAGTTAAGCGAGGTCGTCGAGGGGTTGAGAGGGGAGGTGAGATGAAAATGAATCACGTCCCAAATAGCGTTGAACTATCACGCGACCGGAAACCATTGATCTCACAACTGTGCTCACGAGAGAGTGTTTCGAGCTCGACCCGAGGAGAAATGTATCTCCTTTTTGAGCGGTACTACGAAGGTGTCAGTCGAGATGTGTTCGAACAAGACCTGAACGACAAGGATGATGTGATTCTCTTAAGGGATATGTCCGGTAGAATAATGGGCTTTTCGACATCGAAATTGATCACCCATGAAAATGGTGGGCAGCAAGTCTCAGCAATTTTCTCAGGGGATACGGTCGTCGAGCGGTCATACTGGGGCGATCTTTCGCTGGTCGGTGCTTTCATGAATCTTGCTGCCCAAAAAAAGGCCGAGTCTAAGGGGCGCCTTTTGTACTGGTTCTTGATTGTCAAAGGGCATCGGACCTTTCGCTATCTGCCCCTCTTTTTTAGAAGCTTCTATCCGAACTGGCGCTCAGAAACTCCAGGAGAAATCCAGTCATTGATGGACTCGTTGGCTTTAGAGCGGTTTGGGAGCGATTACGATTGCGCAAGCGGAACCGTTCGATTTTCCACGCTCGGATGTAGGCTGCGCAGTGGTTTCGCCGATATCCCTGGCAAAGACGTCAAGCGAGACGAAGTTCAGTTCTTTCTTCAGATGAACCCCGATTACAGGAAGGGGAACGAGCTCGTTTGCCTTGCTGAAATCAGGGAAGAAAACTTGTCACCTTTTGCTCAGCGTGCATTTCGAGGGGTTGAAGCCTCATGATGGTGCATTGGCAGAAGATAGAATCCCAGGCTCGTCCGGCCTACGTGCGCTTTTGCGACGCCGCCAGCAAGCCGCTACTAACTCAGCAGGGTTTGATCAAGGAAATTTTGAAATCCAATGCGCGTTGCGCTTTCGGAAAAAGGCACGGCTTTGAGGCAATGACTTCCGTCGAGGAGTATCTCGCCAAGGTTCCAGTCCAAGATTTTGACAGCCTGCGCAGCTACATTGATCGCATGGCCTTAGGGGAGCACGGCCAACTTTCTGAAGAGCCTGTTTTATTGTTTGAAGAGACCGGCGGAAGTAGAAGTGGCAGCAAGCTGATTCCCTATTCGGCGCCTGCTTTGGAATCCTTCCGTGCAGCCCTTTTGCCATGGCTTGCCGATACAATCGCGTCCCGGCCAAACATAAAAGATGGAACGGCTTACTGGGCAATCAGCCCTGCAGTGCAAAGTCAAAAAGAAACGAGTGCGGGGATTCCCATTGGTGACGGCTCAGACGCCATTTATTTGGGGGCGGATCTAGCGCCAAGTTTTATGGAACTCTCCGCAGTCGGAGAAAACGTCCGTTTAGCGAAAGAGTACGACACTTGGCGTTACCTGACCGCGTTGTCGTTGCTGAAGGCTGAAGACCTTTCTTTGATATCGGTCTGGAGCCCTACTTTCCTTTTTCCAATTCTTGAGACAATCCTAGTTCACGCTGACCAGTTGATGCGAGACTTGCGTGAAGGGCGGGTTCGGCACCCTGAACGCATGACTCCTTTGCCAGGAGATGAAATAGCGGACAGTGATCCTGGCCGGGCACGGGTCATCGAGAGGAGCATTCAATCAAGAGAATTCAACACGGAAGAAGCCTGGCCTAGACTAGATACGTTGAGTTGTTGGACCCATGGCCCTTCCGAAACATTTGCTCGTCAATTAGAGGGCTTATTCCCCCACGTGCACATTCAAGGAAAGGGCCTTCTGGCGACTGAGGGGGCCATTACCCTCCCACTGGAGAGATACCCTTATCCGGTTTTGGCTTTGCAAAGCGGCTTCTTTGAGTTCTTCGATGAACAGGGGGAAAGTCATTTGTGCGACGACTTGGATAAGGAGGCGATTTACAAGGTCATAATGACGACGCCCGGTGGTCTGTATCGATACGATCTCGGCGACAAAGTGAAAATGAAAGGGTGGGCTGAGGCTGGTTTGCCCATGCTTGAGTTTGTAGGGCGTTCAGCTGAAACGGTCGATCTTGTTGGTGAGAAACTTACCTCGGAGTTCGTGGAAACATGTCTGCAGCAGGTTGGGGGGTTCAGAATGATTTTTCCTCAAAAAGGAGAATCACCGCCCAGGTATGCTCTCGTAGTTGATGAACATGATCGGCCTTTACATTGTCTTGAAGCACTGGGGCAGGAAGTTGAGCAGCTTCTGTGCGCCAATCCCCAATATCAATATGCCCGGAACGTAGGTCAATTGGGTCCGCTCTCCATTCTGCCGGTTGACCGCCCTCTGGAAAAATATCTGGAGAGCGGGCGGGCGCGAGGGCAAAGCGTGGGCGACATAAAGTTCAGCTCGCTTCAGGCGCAGGCGGAGTGGCTAGCCCCTTTTGGTAAAACACAAATGAACGGGGGGAGAAGCTCATGCGGATTGTCTTAATTTCGCCCAAAGGCCCGCTCTATAGGCATCGTGGAGGAATCTTCAAAAAGAACCTGCGTTACGCCCCCCTCACATTGACAACGTTGGCGGCTCTCATTCCTGAGGAATTGGATGCAGAGGTCTCACTCATAGATGAAGGGGTGGGAGATGTACCCCTGGACCTAGAGGCCGACCTAATTGGTATGACGGTCATAACCGGAACTGCTAATCGAACCTATGAGTTGGCTAGGCATTTTAGGGACAAAGGAATTCCCGTCGTTCTTGGTGGGCCACATGTCACTCTTCTGCCTGATGAAGCTCATATGCATGCCGATTCAATTGTTACCGGGTACGCAGAAGAAACATGGCCGCAGCTATTGCGTGACTTTGCCCAAGGCAAAATGAGGAGCCGTTATAGTCAAGCGGCCGATTTCAATTTGGACAAGCCGGTTTTTCCGCGGCGCGACCTGCTTGATCCTTCCTCTTTCCTTACTACAGCGGTTTTTGAGGCGACGCGATCATGCAGCCATTCTTGCGATTTCTGCGTTGCGCCGGCGGCATGGGGCCGCAAACAAATTCAAAAGCCCGTAGAGTTTGTCGTCGAAGATATTCGGCGTCAGAAAGCGCGGAAGATCATATTCATCGACCTGAACCTGATTTCGAATAAGCGCTACGCGGCAGCCCTTTTTGAGGCCCTTATTCCCCTCAAAGTAAAATGGTTTGGTCTCTCGACCACCCTAATTGCAGAACAGCCGGAACTTTTGGGGTTGATGGCTAGGAGTGGCTGTACAGGGTTGCTACTGGGATTTGAGAGCATCCTAGATGGAAACCTCAACTCGATGGGCAAAGGCTTCAATACGCCCGACAAATACCATGCGCTTGTCCGGCTATTGCACAAGAACGGCATCAGCGTCATGGGCTGTTTTGTTTTTGGTCTCGACGGGGATACGGAGAGGGTTTTTGACGAGACCGTAAGGTTTGTAAATGACGCAGCCATTGACCTGCCCCGGTTTGCTGTTTCGACGCCATTTCCCGGTACACCTCTTTATTATCGTATGGAGGCTGAAGGGCGGATTTTAACGAGAAATTGGGAGCTCTTTGACGGGCAGCATGTCGTGTTTCAACCTCAAGAAATGAGCGTCGAAGAGCTTCGTTTGGGGCATGAAAGAGCCTGGAAACAAGCCTATTCACTCCCGTCTATTGTTCGACGTATTTCGGCGTCGCGCATCCAGATACCCCTTTCGATCGTCGCCAACATGGGTTACCGGTTCTACGCCAACAATCTTCATCGCTTCTATACCTGCGATTGGGTTCTCGGTCAGAGGGAAAGGCCGGCGGCATGACCCCTGATATGAAGATCACAATCATTCACCCCTGCATGGGACGCCGGCCTGGAGAGCGCTATATCAAGAGCTGGCAAATGGAATCTCTGCCAGCCGCCGCATTGGCAGGTGCGTCAAAGGGATTGGCGAGCATTCGTTTCTTTGACGATAGAATGGAAGAAATCGATTACGACGCTCCAACCGACCTTGCTGCAATCAGCATCGAAACCTACACAGCCAAACGGGCCTATCAGGTTGCTAGTGAGTACCGCAAACGGGGTGTGCCGGTCGTCATGGGAGGGTTTCACGCGTCTCTTTGTCCAGACGAAGTGTCGAGGTATGCCGAAACGGTCGTTGTCGGAGAGGCCGAGGGAGTTTGGCCTCAGGTCATTCAAGATTACCGAAGTGGAACTCCCAAGCGTCGCTATGATGGCGACGGCGCGAGTTGCCTTAAGGAAGTGAAATACGACCGATCGATATTTGACGGAAAGAAGTACCTGCCAATCCGTTTGATCGAGACAGGAAGAGGTTGCCAGTTTCGATGCGAGTTTTGCGCCATTCAGTCTTTCTTCAAGGGCGCGCATCGAAGAAGGTCCGTCGATAGCGTGATCGAAGAGATCAAGGAACTTAGGGATAAAACCAAGGTCTTCTTTTTCGTCGATGACAATTTTGCTTCGGACCTTGAGGCGGCAAAGGAACTGTTGAGAGCCCTTGTCCCACTGCGGGTGCGCTGGATCACCCAACTCAGTATTCATGCCGCGCATGACGAGGAGTTTTTGGAACTCCTTAATGCCAGCGGATGTGAAGGTGTGCTGATTGGTTTTGAAAGTACCGACCCAGAAACCATTCATATGATGAATAAGGGGTTCGCCTTAGGGCAATCGGGACCTCGTCAAGCGCTTCATAACCTAAAGAAACATAGGGTTCGGGTGTATGGCACCTTTGTCTTTGGTTACGACAACGATACGCCCGAAAGCTTCCGGTCGGCTCTCGATTTTGCAACGGAGCACGGCTTTTACATTGCCGCATTCAACCATCTGACACCTTTCCCGGGCACCCCATTGTATGACCGCCTGGTAAAGGAAGGCCGGATGACATTTGATAAATGGTGGATTGATTCCCGGTACGACTACAACACAGTTCCCTTTAGCCCCAGAAAAATGACGGCTGAAGACATACGGCAAAACTGTATCTCGGCTAGGAAGGAGTTTTATTCCCTACAGGGAATGTTAAAGCGGATTATTGCACCGGCAAATTGGGACAGCGGTTTCATGCTTCGGAACTTTTTGCCAATCAACTGGCTTCATCGGTGGGAGGTTTCGGTAAGAGACAAGTTCCCTTTAGGAGATGCGGGATGGAACGGACAATTGATAGAAGTCCGGTAGGGACCTACTCTCACCCCAAAGGGAAGAGCATATTCCGTCCGGCTTCATTGGATGATGACGCGCCAATTCGGCAAATGTTGCGTAATAACCCTGTTGGATCGTGGGTTCGGCTGACTTACGAGCGAGAACCCAGCTTTTTTGCCGCCAGTGCAATTGAGGGAGAGACACACAAAACTTACATGGCCGAAGCGCCCGACGACAATTCGGTCAACGCCGTGTTTTCATGGTCGACCCGCAAACGGTATGTCGAAGGAAGCCCCCGCTCGATTGGCTATCTGGGACAGCTGCGGATTCAGGAAAGATACGGAGGGAAAATTCGTTTCCCTAAAGCTGGCTTCGAAATCTGCCGACAGGCCCTCCAAAACAGTAGACTAGAACCCTATTTCCTGACGTCGATTATTGCGGACAATGACCGGGCAATCCGCATTCTTACCTCAGGCCTCAAAGGCATACCAACCTACAAGCATATTGGCTCAATGGGGGTTCTGGCTGTCCGCTGTAAAAAGCCTGTGTTGAGCAAGAAAAACGACGTGCTAACTGAAGAGCAACCCAGCTTGGAGGATATCATTGACTTCGTTGCCCGCGCTTCATCTGACTACGACTTTGCCCCCGTTTGGACAACCGAAGACATTTTGTCCGATGAACGTTGCCCAGGCTTACATCAAAGCGATTTTGTCGTTATTGAAGAGGCGGGTCGAATTGTTGGTTGTGCCGCAATTTGGGACCAGTCTGCCAATAAACAGTATGTCGTGAGCGGCTACAGGTCGCCGATTTGCTATCTCCGATCTCTGATGAATGCCGCTGGCTGGGCTGCCTCCATGGTCGGTGGATGGCCCCGTCTTCCAAAGGTTGGGGAGGCTCTCAACAGTCCTTACCTATCTCACTTTTTTGTCGAAGACCAACGAGAGGATGTGGCCGTTTCTCTCGTCTCTAAGGCTTTAAAAATAGCCGGGAGCAAAGGGTATGACTCCTTAGTGGTCGGGTTGGACACTAACGCGCCTATCTATAAAGCCCTGGCCAACCGGTTCCGGGCCTTCAAGTACCAAAGCAACATTTACGCAGCCCACTGGTCTTTCGGAGACCAAGCCGTTGATAAGCTAGGTGGCAGGCTGATTGCTCCGGAAATTGCGGTGCTGTAGGTGGCGATTATGAAACGAATTGCATTTATCCGCCCAAACATGTTCCCCGGACGCGCCTCTGACGCCATGACACCTTTGGTTTTCGGTCTTCTTGCTGCTCAAACGCCTGAAGAGATTGAAACCCTTCTCTGGGACGAGCGGCTGGAAGACATACCTCTTGATGCTAATGTCGATCTCGTTGCCATAACTGTTGAGACTTATACCGCCCGTCGAGCCTATCAATTGGCCTCCCATTATCGTAGCCGCGGAGTCCCAGTGGTCCTTGGGGGCTATCACCCGACATTTGCCCCTGAAGAGGCTGCCGTTTACTGCGATGCAGTTGTGATCGGCGACGGCGAGGAACTATGGCCAAAAATTATTGAGGACGCCAAAAACGGTAGCTTGAGGAAGACCTACAAGGCAGAAGGGATGGCGCCAATCAATCATTGTTCCGTCATCGATCGCCGCATTTTTGTGGGCAAAAAATACAGCCCCGTTGGTCTTGTTCAGTTTGGGCGCGGATGCCGGTTCAATTGCGAGTTTTGTTCGATCCGAGCTTTCTACGGACGATCGATCATGACCAAGGAAATCGACGATGTGGTTTCCGAAATTCAGGGTCTGCCAAACCAACACTTCTTTTTTATAGACGACAATTTGTTCAATGATTTTGAGCGAGTGAAAACGCTACTGAGAAAACTCGTAGGAGGCCGAAAGACTTGGTCTTGCCAGGCGACGGTCGATATCGCGGATGATCCGGAACTCATCAAACTGTTGATAGAGAGCGGCTGTAGAGCGGTATTGATAGGCTTTGAGTCTTTAGATGAATCAAACCTAAGCCAAATGAAAAAGGGCTGGGCGATAAAGAGAAAGTCATATGGGGAGCGGCTTCGAATCCTTAGAGATGCCGGCCTAATGATATACGGAACCTTTGTTTTTGGATATGACAACGACGATCCGGATGTCTTCAAGCGGACAACAGAATTTGCCATTGAAAACAAGTTCCTTCTAGCCAACTTCAATCCCTTAACGCCTATGCCGGGCACGCAGCTTTTTGAGCGTTTGGAACGTGAAGGACGTCTGATCCATGACCGTTGGTGGCTCGATGAAACTTACCGCTACGGGGAGGCGACTTTTCACCCCAGAAACATGTCTGCCTCGGACCTTACCGAGGGGTGTCTTTGGGCTCGGAAAACCTTCAATACATTTGGATCGATTTCATCTCGGCTGATGGACCCCAGTGCAAACGCCCGATCCATTAAACGGATTGGGTTTTACCTTGTGACAAATTTGATTTCGCGCCGCGAGATTTATTCTAAGCAAGGCAAGCTGCTTGGGGATTCCAGCTTGAAGCTTTCTGTGGAAGGGGCAGCATGAAACTAGCGTTTATCAAGCCCAATATCGGCCGAATGGAACATAGCCTCTATGTCGATGAAGGCCGTATGGAGCCCTTGCAAATAGGGGTGCTTGCGGCTTTGACGCCGCCTCACGTAGAGGTCGTTCTTTACGATGATCGCATGGAGGAAATTCCCTATGACGATCCAGTTGATGTCGTGGCGATCACCGTCGAGACCTACACGGCCCGGCGCGCCTATGAGATTGCGGACGCATTCCGAGAAAGGGGCATTCCCGTCATTTTAGGCGGTATTCACGTCACGCTTCTCCCCGATGAACCGCGGCACCATGCGGATAGCATTCTCATGGGTGATGCAGAGAGCATATGGTCAACGGTCGTTAAAGATGCTGAAAAGGGCTGTCTGAAGCCTGTTTATCGTGCTTCACCCGGGATGCCCCAGCCTGGTTTCAAGGCTCGTCGGGATATTTTCGAGGGGAAAGGTTATCTCCCCATGACCCTTACACAGTTCAGCAGGGGATGCCGCTTTGCCTGTAATTTCTGTGCTGTGAGCCAGTACTTCGATCGGCGGCACTACTACCGTCCAGTACGGGAAGTCATCGAGGAGATTGAAACCCAAGAAAGGAAACTTGTTTTTATCGTTGATGACAATATTGCGGGAGATCGAGAAGCCTTGAAAGAGCTTTGTCGTGAGATGATCCCCCTTGGCATCAATTGGTTTAGTCAAGCGAGCCTGGACATTACCCGTGATCTGGAACTTATGAGGTTGATGGAACGAAGCGGATGCCTCGGTCATGTTATCGGCTTCGAATCCCTAAAAACCGAGAACCTAAAGTGGATGAACAAGTCTCCCAATATTGGGGGATTTGACCACTATAAAACCCAGGTGAAAATTCTCAGGGAGCACGGGCAGCATACATGGGCGGCATTCACAATAGGCCACGACCACGACACTAAGGATTCAGTCTCCGAGATTCTTGAATTTGCGTTGGAGAACAAGTTTGCCTTCTCGGCATTCAATATCCTGATGCCCTATCCCGGCACTCCGCTCTACCGTCAATTGGAAAGCGAGAAGCGCCTTCTTTACGACGGAAAATGGTGGCTGCACCCGGAGTACCGTTTTAACAACGCTGCTTTCATCCCTGGAAATATGACCCCGGATGAACTAACGGCTGCCTGCCATTCCGCTCGTAGGCAGTTCAATAGTCTAGGGGGCATTCTTAGGAGGGCGGCAGATCCCTATAAGCTCAAGTCCATATCCAAGCTTGTCTACTATCTGACCTACGCCCGTCTTTTCAGGAAGGAAGTTTACAAGAAACACGGAATGCAGTTCGGGTTGAAAAATGCGTCGTCTACTTAATTGGTATCAATACTTGGGGCCGATTGTTTTGGGGCCTTTGAGCTATTGGCTTTGGCTGCTCTATGCCGAAGACAACCATGGTTTGGTGATCTTCGCTCTCTCGGTGCCGATCATCTATTCCTATGTGGTTCCTGCCGTTGGGACCAATGTTCTGAAAGTCTGGGAGTTCGATACCAAGCTCCGGCTTGGGCGGTTTCGTCCACACCATGGTTTCGTTTTTGGCAGTGCAACCGCGGTCCTCAGTCTGCCTTTCATTCTGTTCGGTCCCCAAGGAGGTCTTGAAACCGGGTTGGTTCTTGGAATTGTGCTCGGTTTGGTCAATTGGCTTTACGATGCCGCGGCAATTAAAGCCGGTTTCTTGATGGTATATAACCAACCATTCGCCGACGGACGTGGGCCCGCCATCATTGCCGCAGATTATTCCCCCTTCTTCTTTGGTCTGTTTGGCTTTGTCTATGGATATCTGATCAGGAACGCGGAGCAAAGCCTAACTGCTGTGGCAGGCTGGAGCGACGTCGGTGCTCTTATTTCTTTTTCCGTTCTTATTGTGATTGTGGTCCCTGTGGCGACCTACATCGCTTACTCGAAACTTCGGCACGGTCACTTCGGTTGCCGCCCTGTGTTTAGGGAGGGGGAATGAAAGCGGATAAACTTTCAAACATCTATCGCAAATCGAAAAATGCGGAACATCAAACTCAATGGTCTGCTCTAGATCCGATTGATCTCGACCGTCCGTTTATGCCTGAAAACCGGACCCAGTTGTATTTTACAGATGTTTACTGGCGGCTGTCAGATCGACAGAGGCTTCGGTACAACCAACTTTTTGCTTGCCGAGTCAATGAGTACATTATGGTGCTTGAAAGCGATATGGTTGAGTATTTCTTGGTTCCGCTTCTCCAGCACCAAAAGGTTAGAGAAAACTCAGATCTGCACCTTTGTTTAGAGGTTATGATTGAGGAGGAAAGACGCCACTACCAGATGTTTTTAGATCTCAATCGTCGCTGTTTCCCAAGCATTTACAGTGGGAGCAAGGAAAAACACTTCACGGAATTTCCCTTGATGGCGAGGAACCTGTTTCCATTGCTTCGTTTGGCGGGACAAAAACTTCCCTTCCCAATTTGGTACATCATGGCAATGGAAGAAGAGGCTATCGATTTGGCCAAAGCGATGTTGAAATGCCCAAATACAGAAACTTTGGGGGAGCTTGAGCCAAACTTTGTGGCGATTCACCGAGAACACATGAAGGATGAAGCAAGGCACGTTGCCATTGACCTGCATGTTTCAGAGAATTGTTTTGACGGCAGGGCGTTACAGCGAAAAGTAGGAGCTTGGTTCTTTAAGCTGACAATGAAAGCGATGACCTATGTAGGATCCAAAGGGCCTGGTGCAAAGGTTATCTACAGCCTCATTGAGGAGTTTCCTGAACTTTTGGATATCAAGAACGAACTCTTCACTGCTTTAGTTTCGCTGAATGGCAATAGTAACTATCAGAAGAGCCTGTTCAATCGAAGCAGCGCTCCGAATTCATTTCAAATGTTTGACGAAATCCCAGAATTTGATGATCTGGGAAAGGTTCTGGTTGGTTATGACAGACAGATCCCGTGATTTTGAGGCTGCAAAAGTCGAAGACTTTGCATTGGCGTTGAATTTCGTACCCGTCATCTATTTGGCGATTGGCACGTTGCTTCTTTTTCAGGTTGATGGATTAATTTTCAAAATCGGCGTGGGAGTCACTTGGATCTTTGGTGTTCCATTACTCTTGTACCGTTTGATTATCTTTATTTGGGGAGAACCTCAGGGCAAAGGTTTGGAGCAGTCCAGCAGAGCCTTCAAGGTTTGGTGGGTCTCTACTCAAATCCAAATGGTTTTCAACCGCTTCCCATTTTTTGAAGAGGTAATTCGACTGCTGCCAGGAGTTTATGTTCTCTGGCTCCGTCTTTGGGGATCAAATGTCAGTGCCAAGTCTTTTTGGGGGCCCGGTTCAAGGGTATTGGATCGGGGGATGGTCGACGTTGAAGATGGGGCGGTGATCGGCATGCAAGCAGTATTGTCTCCTCACCTTGGGCGTTTGGATTCCAAAGGGAATCATGTTGTCGATGTAGCGAGAATCAGAATTGGGCAATCAGCGATTATTGGAGGGCGGGCATGCATAGGGCCT
>CBDUMN010000049.1:0-25875 GCA_965368335.1 uncultured Rhodospirillales bacterium | reverse complement strand
GCTGAAAATAGGTGAACTGGCTGACTTCCATACCGTCGCACCAGACTTCCCAGCCGAGTCCCCATGCGCCGAGCGTCGGGCTTTCCCAGTCGTCCTCGACAAAGCGGATATCGTGCAGCTCGGGATCGATGCCGAGCGCATAGAGGCTTTCCAGGTAAAGCTCCTGAATATTGTCCGGCGACGGCTTCAGGATCACCTGAAACTGATAATAGTGCTGCAAGCGGTTGGGGTTTTCGCCGTAGCGGCCATCGGTCGGGCGGCGCGAGGGCTGCACATAAGCCGTCTTCCAAGTCTCCGGGCCAAGGGCGCGCAAGGTGGTCGCGGGATGAAAGGTTCCTGCGCCGACTTCCATATCGTAAGGCTGGAGAATCACGCAGCCTTGATCGGCCCAAAACTGTTGTAGCGTCAGAATGAGCGATTGAAAGCTCTTCGACTTATCGGCGGTCTGTCCCATTTGTCTTTAAAAGTCCCAATATTGCAGCGCGGCAAAACATACAGGCTGCGCCGGAAGCCGGTCAAGCAAAGGCGCTTGCCGGATGGCGATTCGACGGATTTTTTTTAAAAATCAGCCCGGATAGGGGCAGTCGTCGCGGCCGCAGGAGACCTTTTTGTCGCTCGAGATGTAGTCGCCGCAGACCTTACAGGCGATCAACTCAACGGCTTCTTTAGCGTTTTCGCTCTTGCCACCGTCTTTGCTCTTTGCAGCCTGAGCCTCGTCGCGCTCTTTCGCTTCCGACAGCCGACCGACCCATTTGAAGCCGTACCAGATGACCAGAATGATCGCCGCGGTAAAAAGAATTTTTGTAGGGCTAAATCCAAACATGGCCTGACCTTGTAAGGGGGAGTGCGGAAAGGGTCAAGGGGATTGGCCGCCAAGCAGCCAAAAGAACACCGGGGAAGCGCGTCTAAAACAGCACAACCCCGGTTCATTTACATCAAGTTTGAGTCCTAGTGGCCGAAAGTGACCGCTCTCAACTCATCCTGAAATGTCGCCGCGAGAACAACCACCAAACCCAAAACCGTCACAAGGCCCGCAATACCTGAAAATTTCATCCTTCTTACCCCTTTTTAAGCGATTCACTCCGTTTAAGATCACCGCGACCGTTCCCAGTAGTCTGCCGGATAAGCCCAATATTAAATCAAGAGAAACCACCCCTCCCACACCCAGATGGGTAGGAATTTCACGCCTTACGGGTAGGCGCACAAAGGGTCTAAATACACTTCCCTAAAGGCCGAAGCGGCCCCACATTTCACGCTCTTCGACGGTCTCAAGCAGGCCATCGGCCAGCCCCCGAACATCGCCATCCATGCCCAGCCGACGCTGAACCCAGGACTTAGGCCGTTCCATTGGCTTGAGTTTAACCTTCTCGCCAAACCGCTCTTTCAATACCTCATGCATATCGCCAAGACGATCCACCAGCCCCAGTTCCACCCCCTTGGCGGCGGTCCAGAACTCTCCACTGAACAGGTCTTTTTCCGGTCCTTTCAGTTTCTCGCCCCGAGATTGGCGCACATGGTCTTTAAAAATTTCATGCATTTCGCTCTGAAGCGCTTTCAACCGCTTCACATGGTCTGGTTTTTCCGGCGAGAAGGGATCGAGCATTCCCTTGCGGTCTCCCGCCGTATGCATGCGGCGCTCAATGCCCAGCTTGCCCAGCATCTCAACTAGGCCAAAGCCTGAGGAAATGACTCCGATGGACCCGACAATAGAGGCGGGAGCGGCGATGATTTCGGGCGCGGCGCAAGCGATCCAGTAGCCGCCGGAGGCCGCCACATCCTCGACAAAAGCGATAACCGGCAACTCCTTTTCCTCCGAAAGCGCTTTGATCCTCCGGGCAATCAGGTCCGACTGCACCGGCGATCCGCCCGGTGAGTTGATCGCCAGAGCCACGGCCACCGCATCGTCGGTATCGAACGCTTCTTCAAGGGTTTTGTCCAAACCGCTCAATGACAATCCCTTGCGTCCCATGCCGCGCTCGGCAATCGCCCCGGACAACCGCACCACGGGCACCACGGGCTCAGGGTTGCGAAACTTCTCAATGGGAAGAAAGGAAAGCAGTTTTTTGATTTTCATTTAAGAAGCCTTTTTCAGATCAAGTCGAGCGCGCCGCCGTGGCGCAATACGGTCTCGGCTTCTGATGTGTAAGCAGATTGGCCGTCATGCAAGACCAAGCCGGGAGAAAAGACGGTGGGCGACTTCAAGCCCTTGCGTCCGCGCACAATCACCCGCTTGGCCGGTTTTGCGCTTACCCCCCCCGGAGCGGTGGGCCAAAGAGGGAATATAATCAACTCGCCAAAATCTTTGCGCATCAAGGCCAAAAGCTCATCCAATCGGTCGGCCCGGTGGATAATCGTCGCACTCCCCTTGGGCCTCAGCGCCTTGGCGGCGAATTCGACCCAGTCTTTCAACCGGCCTGTTTCCTCGGTATGGGCCTGGGCCTTACTGGCGTTGGGCGGCGGGTTGCCAGCCGTCGTTTCCATAAAAGGCGGATTGGCCATGACATGATGATAGCGGCCAAGCCCCAGATTGGACGGCGGGTCGCGCAAATCGCCTTCAACGATGGAAACGGCCCCAAACGCTGCATTCAGCGCAACGTTGCGCTCGGCCAAATCGGCGAGCCCAGCCTGAATCTCAAGCCCCGTAATCTGCAAACCCGCAACGCGCGAAGCCAAACAAAGGGCCGCCGCGCCGACCCCACAGCCAATATCGAGCACCGTTTCACCCGAACGAGCGGTGATAGAGGCGGCCAGCAGCACCGGATCGATAGCGGCGCGATAGCCTTCTCCCGGCTGGAGCAATCGGATTTTGCCTCCCAGCAATCCGTCTTCGCTCAACGTCGGCTCCGAAGTCATAGGGGCTTTCCTTCATCCAGCAAACGCTTGGCCTGCTCGTAGTGTTGTTCGTCGACCATCACCCGCCGGGGAATTGCCGAGATACTGCCATCCACAATGCTCATGTGGGTATCGAGCACCAAAACCTCGATACCCTCTCCACCCAAGTAGGCCTGGAGCCAGGAGAGAAACACCGGGTCATTGCTTTTGATCAGTTCTTTCATCTGTTTCCCATAAACCACACAAGAGCAGGGTAAAAGCACCCCTACTGACGCCCCGGACTTGACCGGGCCTCGGCTCCGCTCCTATTCTCCGCCTGAATTGAGCAGGGTCAATCCTCCTCCTGTCAAGGGGGCCTAGATTGAGCAACTGTTTTAAAGGCGGGACTTTTAGGAGAATACCTTGGGCGTTGTTGTAGACCTCGACGGGGAACGGGAAAAAAAACCATCCCTCGACGCGCTGGTCGCTTTAACTGGCGAAGACATCAAGAAAGTCAATCAGCTGATCGTCGACAACATGCAGAGCCCGGTGGCTCTGATCCCGCAACTGGCCGCTCATATCGTCGCCGCCGGCGGTAAGCGTATGCGCCCCATGCTAACCCTGGCCGCCGCCCGCCTCTGCGGTTATCAAGGCGAGCGCCATCTCGGTCTGGCCGCCTGTGTCGAGTTCATCCACACCGCCACACTATTGCACGACGACGTGGTTGATGAGTCCGATCTGCGCCGAGGGAAACCCTCGGCCAACGCCATTTGGGACAACAAGGCCTGCGTTCTGGTCGGCGACTTCCTGTTCAGCCGCTCCTTCGAGTTGATGGTCGCCGATGGGTCGCTCGAAGTTCTGGCCATTCTGTCCAACGCCTCCGCCGTGATCGCCGAAGGCGAGGTCCATCAGTTGATGACCGCCAACGACACGGAAACCAGCGAAACGGCATACCTCGAAGTCATTGAAGGCAAAACCGCCACACTGTTCGCCGCCGCCGCCCGCATCGGTGCGGTGGACGCCGAGCGACCAAAGGTCGAAGAAGAAGCGCTCGACGCCTACGGCATGAACCTCGGCGTCGCCTTCCAGATCATCGACGACGCGCTCGACTATTCGGCCAAGCAGGCCGAGCTCGGCAAAACCATCGGCGACGATTTCCGCGAAGGCAAGATCACCCTACCGGTTATTCTCGCCTTCCGCCGCGGCAACGACGAAGAGCGCACCTTCTGGCGTCGTACGCTGGAAAACCTCGATCAGACGGACGACGATTTAGCCCACGCCATGGAGCTTTTGAAGAAGCACAAAGCCCTCAACGATACGTTCGACCGGGCCCGTCACTACGGCGCTATCGCTCGGGATGCTCTCGGTATTTTCGACGACAGCCCAGAAAAAGCCGCGCTCATCGAAGCCATCGACTTTTGCATCGAGCGCGCCTATTAAGCTTTTTTCAATCACAGAAAAATCCTCCTTGCTCTCCAAGGGGGCGAGCGGTATAAACCGCGCACTAAGAGCGCGGTCGACCTGATAAGGTCGTGAATCGCCCTCTACCAAGAGTGTCGGGAAGTGGCGCAGCCTGGTAGCGCACCTGCTTCGGGAGCAGGGGGTCGGAGGTTCGAATCCTCTCTTCCCGACCATTCTCCTTTTATCCCTGAATAATCAAATACTTACCATGACACCAATTTTTCCAGGTGGCATAGTTAAGTGGCATAAAGTGGCATAGTCCCTAGCGATTTAGTCAGGAGCCGCCTTTGTTGGCTTCCGCCCCACCTCCTAAAACTGCCAAGGCACAGAAATAGGAATTTATGCTTTTTGGCATTGACAATCGAACAAAACAGGAACATTGTGCATTCGATGCTTGATTGCAAAACAGGACAAGAAACACCTTTCGGAAGCAACCCATGTCGAATCAAGAAGATCGCATCACTGTCGTCACCGACCCCAGAAAGATTTCTCCCGATGATATCGGGAGGGTTTACAATTCCGTCGGTTTCACCATTCCCGATGACTTCAGGGCCGAGCCCGGCTTCATGGAAAAGATGTACGCCCCCGGAGCATTCGGATTCTTTGCCTTTGCTGACAACCAACTTATCGGAGCGGCTCGTGTCTTGAGCGATGACGCAATCTGTTCCTGGGTTCCCGAAGTTGTGGTCATGCCTGAGTGGCAGAAAAAAGGGGTCGGAAAAATACTACTGAAATCAATCTCCGAACGTTTTGCCCATACGGCCATTTACACGGAAGCCTTCAAGGGAACGGAAACCTTCTTTGAGAAACAGGGTATTCGCCCAAAGGAAAAACTGGTGGCCTGCAGCAAGGCTCCGGCCAAGAAAAGGAAATAGGATTATGACCTTCTTTGATGACATCAGCGACGGCTTCGGCAACCTGTTCAATCTTGGCAAAACCATCGGCAAAGGCTGGGGAGCGGAGCCGGACGATGTGGTGAAAACAAAAACCGCTTTGCAGGGCCTGGGCTACTACAAAGACGAAGCAGCCAAGCGATATGAGACACCAGGAAAGCCCTTAACCGGTTTTGCTGGTACCAAGCTGTTTGACGATCTCAAGAAGTTCCAAAAGGACAATGGCTTGAAGGCGGACGGCATCATGAACCCAAACGGCCCCACCCATAAGAAGATGGTCACCCTGCTTGGCAAAAAAGCCAATACGGTGGAAACCTCCCCCAACGACCGCAAGCCATCGTTCCCGACTTCAGGTCTGCACCCAGGGCCAAACCGAAAATTCCCCAAGCACCCCTTTGGAAGAATGTTCAACAGCACGAGTCCGGCAGCCTGAAAAGAGTCAGAGACCAGCAGACCAATCAGAACCAAGAAGGAGCGTTAAAACCTATTCCGAAATCTCGTGCGAACGTTCTTCAATCGGGAAAAACAACAGGCATTCCGACCATCAACAGGGAAAAAGGCCGCATCAAAAACCTGATCGAAGACGCTCCTGCAAAATTTGACATCAAATCAAACCCAGATGCTGATGGGGGATGGCAGATTCATGAAGTGCCTTTGTTCGGAAGGGGCATGGTGAAGCAACACGATACTACCATCAGAAAAGTAGCGGAGAAGCATGAGGTAGACCCTGATCTTATCAGGGCGGTCATGTGGGCGGAAAATGCTCGTGGACATAAAGGACCGTTCAACCTTCTTGGAGACATTATGGGCGTATCCGAAACGCCTTTGCCCATGAACATCAACAAGAAGACAGGGGCGAAGCTGATCAAGAAATCTCCAAAAGACCTCTACAATGCAACGGACAACATCGAAGCCTCAGCAATCATGCTAAAGCGTATCAGCAAGAGGATAGACGATCCGTCACCAGCCAAAGTTGGCTCTATTTGGAATTTCGCCGGTCGAGAAACCACGAATGACTTCGGGGAGTTCATCCAAAGAATTTACGATGAAAAACCTTGGCTGAAAAAATTCCCTTAGCCTAAGCTGGCGAGGACAACTTATACGACGAGATCAATTTTCTCCGATTGGACACGAAGATCATGCCTTTGTTGAACTGGAAAATCGTATCGTCCTCTGTTGCCCTTAGTGCTGCTTTTTTGGTTTTCATGCTCTTCTACACGCAAGGTCTCCAACCTGAAGGTGTTTGTACCTTTGTCCCCAATGAAACTGGTCTCTTGCCCCTAAATCCAAATGAAAACGGCAACACTCACTACTCTTGCAACCCAAGTTTCTTGAGCTTTGGAGGGGCCGTTTTTGTGTTGGCCATTTCAATGCATGTTGTTGTTTGCCTCGGATTGTGGCTCAAAGGTTTTCTGAAAGTGGAAAGCTAGTTCTGGGCACCGTGCCATCCGTGATCTTCTGTCTTTAGGAGAGAAAAATCTCGACGATCAAACTAACGCCTTGAAAAGGTTTCTGGATCGAAAAATGACAGGTTCGTAACGACAAGCGGCCAAATCCTCTCTTCCCGACCATTCACTCCGAAAAAATTAGGACTTTCTCAAAGAGCACGATTAAATGCCCTCTATGAAAATTTTTGCTTTTATTTTTACCGTCCTGTTTTTAACTGTCGCACCCGCATCGGCAGAGTCGCTCTCCGGTAAGCCCAAGGTTATTGACGGCGACACTTTGGAAATCGCCGGACAACGCATTGGCCTCTACGGCATCGACGCGCCGGAATACAACCAAACCTGCACGAAAAAAGGCAAGCTCTGGCCCTGTGGACAGAAAGCCGCGATGGTATTGATTTATGCCGCCGCGACCCATTGGGTCGATTGTGAGACGCGCGAGAAAGACCAACGAGGCCGTCTGCTAGCCGATTGCAAGACCGGCCCCTACCATTTGAGCGAATTCATGGTGCGCACCGGCTGGGCATTGGCCGACCCTGCCGTAACCGATGCATACGTTGGCTTGGAACAAAAAGCCAAAGACACCAAGAAGGGTCTATGGAAAGGCTCTTTTATCGAGCCTTGGGAATGGCGCAAGGAGCAATAGGGCGCACCATGTTCACTTTGCATCCCCGGCTGGCCGCCGATACGCTGGAAATCGCCGATTTACCTCTCTGCAAAGTCTTGCTGATGAAAGACGCCCGCTACCCCTGGCTTATCCTTGTGCCGCGAAGAGACGGTCTACGGGAAATTCACCAACTGAAAGTCCGGGCGCGATCTGAGCTGATGGAAGAAATCGCCCAGTGTTCCCAGATTATTGAAAGCCTGTTCGCTCCCGATAAAATAAATGTCGGAGCGCTCGGCAATCTGGTGCCACAGCTCCACATTCATGTCATTGGACGGCGCACCGATGATGCCGCTTGGCCAGGACCGGTCTGGGGCGTCGGCGAAACTGAGCCATATGACCGCAACAAACTGAAAACGACACGATCTCTGCTCATGTCTGCACTGGGGGATCGTTAGAGTTCATTCCAGGTCGAGGGCTTCATACTTACTAAACCCTTTAGAGCGCCGCGACTTTGGTCGAAAGGGCGCATTCTCCATTTTCCTCTTCGGAAAAAGACAGTCGTTCCTGGCAATTGTCGGTGATTTCATGCTTCCTGTTCCACTTCGGCGATAATCGCTTTCAAGTCATCGGACTTGATGGGCTTGTGAAGCAATCTCAAGCCGTTTTGGTCGGCTTCCACCAGACGCTCAGGCGCTGTATCGCCGGTTAAGAGAACCGCCGTAATCTGATTGCCGTAACGGGACTTGAACTGATTGATCACCCGGTCGCCGGACTCGCCATCGGCGAGACGCCAATCGGCGATAATCAGATCGGGCAGGCGCGTTTTTCCTTCAAAGGCCTGAATCGCGCTCTTTCCATCGGTCACGGCAACCACATCGTGCCCCCAGGAACCGATCAATTCCTCCATCCCGGACAACACTTCCGGGTCGTCATCAATGGTAAGAACCAAACGTCCCGGCTGGGCGGCGGCCCGCATCTCTGCGACCGCTGGCTCCGGCTGCTTCACGGCAACTTCGGCCAAAGGAATTTCAACGGTAAAGGCCGTTCCCTTGCCTTCTTCGGACTCAACCGAAATGACCAAGCCCAGAAGTTCGCTCAGACGGCCGACAATGGATAGACCGAGGCCAAGCCCCTGCTGGCGATTTCGGCCCTCATTCGCCACCTGATAAAAATCCTGAAAGATGCTTTTAACTTCATTGGCGGGAATGCCCTGGCCGGTATCGAACACCTGAACCCTAAGCGCTTTGCTTCCCCGGCGGCATCCCAACAGAACCTTACCGCTTTCGGTATAGCGCAAGGCGTTGGACAGCAGGTTGCGGAGCACCCGTTCAAATAACGTACGGTCGGTGACAATCACCTGACCGGAAGGCACCACGGCCCGCAATTCCAAGCCCTTGCTTTTCGCTTGTGAGACATGTTCCGCACAAAGATGTTCGATGATTTCACCCAAATCGCAAGGCCCCAGTTGGGGAACCACCAACCCCGCATCCAGCTTGGAGATATCGAGCAGCAGATTCAAAAGATCGTCCAACGCTTCTACCGAACGCTCAATCTTATCGACCAGTCCCTTGGTTTTCTCATCCAGGTCCCGCTGGGCGAGTGAAGCGACAAAAAGAGTCAGGGCCTGTAGAGGCTGACGCAGGTCGTGACTGGCGGCGGCCAGAACCTTGCTCTTGGCCTGAGTCGCCTCCTCGGCCATTTCCTTCGCCAGTTGCAACTCACGGGTTCTTTCCTCGACCTTGATCTCCAGATCGGCATGGGCGCGACGCAAACTATCGGTTAGTCCCTTGTTGCTTGCCTCATAGTTCCGCAAGCCCTCAACCATTTCCGCAAAAGCCGCAACCATGTCCCTGGTTTCACGGAATGCGCTTCTTGCATCGATCTCCTGGCTGAAGTCCCCTTCCTTAAGAGCCAGCGCCATGTTGCGTAGCTTAACCACCGGCTTTGAAATATTTCTGGCCAGTGTCAGACCCAAAGCCACGGCCAGCAGGGAAATGGCCAGCACAACGATGATATTGGTCAAAAGCACCTGCTTTACGTCACCGAGAAAATCGTCTTCCGGCATATGAATGCCGATCAGCCAAGGCCAATCCGGGTTTGGGAAACGGACGAAGATGGCATGGTGGGTTTCGCCACTCACCTGGAAGGACGTAAACGTCGAACTACGGCTATAGTTGACCCCACCCGCATCTTGGAGTGACTGGTAAGCGGCTTTCGTCACGGGTTCATCCAGCTCATTAATTCGCGTAAACCGCAGCCCCTTTACCCCTTTATCCGCCACCCGCTTAATTTTTTCCTGGTCGGGAAAGGCGATGACATCGCCATTGACGTTCAGCACAAAGGCCGAGCCGTTTTTGCCGATTTTCAAATCGTTGAGAAAACCGGAAATGCGGTCAATTTCAATATCGACTCCAACAACCCCCTTAACATCGCGATTGCCGTCATAGACCGGGCTGGCCGTCGTCACCCCCGGTTTTTGCGATGTGAAGAAAATATAGGGTTCGGTCCAAATCAGCTTACCGCTTCGCGATGCTTTTTCATACCAGGGACGAACGCGCGGATCGTAGCGGTCCGTATGGTCGACCAACCGTTTAACCTCCTTAAACTCGGCATCCCGCCAGATCAGGGTCGCCCCGGCCCGGCCCATTCGTTCGGTGATGATTTTGGTGCGGTATCCGCCCTCACTCACCGTGTTGTCACGCTTGACGAAATAGAATTCGCCCTTGCGCGTGCCAAAATAAATCCCGGCGAACTGATCGTAAATCTGAAGCTGTTCGAAAAAATAGCGCTCCATTCCCTCGATATTATCGCTTCTGACCACCTCATGGTGGGCTAACTTTTCGGTCAACGACGCCGCACTTTCCGCCGGATCGAGAAAGTTTTCCGTATTCCCCAGCACATCTTCAGAGAGGTTTTCAAGAATTTGCCGCGCCTGACCGATCAGCACCCGTTCGGAGGCGATGTATGACGAGGCGATAATGAACCCCGACGTGACAAACAACAGCAAGGCAACGGTGGCGACCAACGCCGTACGGATACTCATGCCTTATAACCATCCCAAAGAAACGCTCAATGCGTTGAAGAATGGCAATCACCCACCTTGATGTCACGCGCTAATTTTACAAACAGGACGGTTAAATAGACCCACTCGCCCACCTTGCCGAAACTGTCCGTCTCGGGTAGCTTAGGCATCCAGTTTAATGGGGGAAAGAAAGATGCGCGATACCATCGTCGGAGCTGTTGTCGGTCTCGTCGTCGGCGTTGTGGTCGGGGCAACCCTGATCGCACCCAGCCTCCCCATGCCCAAAGCATCTAAAAAACAGCCAATAGAAAAGGTTCTGCCGCCCGCCGAACCGAAGCAGGACACCGCCTGGAAAATTACCGGGGCCTATCCCTCCACCCTGCCGGTGCTCGGCTCTTTGGCCAAACGCCTTGAAGACAAAGCCATTCAGGTTTCGGGTGGGGCGCTGGATTTGCGCTACTATGAGCCGGGCTCTCTCGCTGCGCCTGGCGATATTCTGAATGCGCTGAAAAGCGGCGTTATCGACGGCGCATTCATTTCGCCCAACCTGCTCTCCGGTCAAGCAGCCGCCCTGCAGATTCGAGCAGGGATTCCCTTTGGCCCCGCCCCGGAAGAATTTCTCGCCTGGCTCGATGAGCGGGGCAACCAACTTTTCATGCCGGTTTACGCCCGTCTGGGCCTGCATGCGGTGCCCTGCGGCCTGACCGTGGCCAATGCAGGCGGCTGGTTCAAAGACCCGATTATCGCACCGGGCGATTTGCGCGACCTACGCGGCGCTTTCGAAGGGTTGGGCGCCAAGGTGATGGCCGAAATGGGGGTCAAAATCAGTCCACTCTCCGGCGGTGAGATATTCGCCGCATTGGAAAAAGGCCAAATCGATGCCGTCGCCTTCTCCGTTCCCGCCATCGACCAGCGTCTGGGCTTTCAAAAATTCGCCCCTCATTATTATCTGCCCGGTTGGCAAAATCAGGCCGGATTGCTTGACTTCGTCACCCGCAAAGAAAACTGGGACAACCTGCCAACCGCTCATAAAGCAGCAATCAACACGGTTTGCAGCGACAATGTACGACGGGGCCTGACAACCGGCGAGGCGGCCCAACCGGAAGCCTTGAGAAACATGCAGAAAGACGGCGCGCGCCTACGCCGCTGGCCCAATGAAGTCTTGCGCTATCTCAAAGTAAGTTGGGAAAAAGTGGCCCGTGAAGAGGCGGAGAAAGACGAAGCCTTCGCCGAAATCATGTCCTCACTCACCGAGTTCCGTCGCACCTATTCACAGTGGCAAGACCTGGGCTATCTCAAACGCTAGTCCCCTGGAATTGAAATAGATGGCATTAATGACTGTCTTGAAGAAGCACTGGCAAGGAAAGGTTCGCGCGGTGATGCTGGCGCATCATAAGCGTACCTTAACGCTGTCCAGTGATTCTTCAAGACAGCCGAACGGTTGTTTTTCCCATCGTTCCACCACGTCGAAAACGCTTGCCGATGACACCGCATCGCCTACGCGCCTCCTCCTTGTGGAACGACGGGAAAAACAATCATTAATGCCATCTATTTCAATTCCAGGGGACTAGAGCGGATTTAAACGATATCTCCAGGCAGGTGATCGAGCTTTTCAAGCAGATAGGCGAGATCTTCATCGGCAAGTTCAACGCCCAAATCGTCATACTGAGTGAGCACACGCTCCAATACCCGGCGCGAATAGCGCTCCCGGTCGTTGGCCTCGCCGTCGTAGCCGGTTTCACGCGCCACATCCACCGCCGCACGGGCGGCCGGATAATATTTCTCCGGTAGGCCAGCCTTCTTGTAAATCGCCTGCAGTCCCAGTTGTCCACCGTCATGGATCAGTTCACGGGCATTGACCAGCGGTAGTTTGATCAGCTCGGAAAGGGCGGCTTCAAAGAAAACCAGATCGCCCATGCAGAGCGCCCGCAAACAAATGGACGACGTCAGCCGCCCATTCTTATTGAGCTGATGGACCAGTTTTTCCACATCGTCTTCACTGGAATCCGCCGACAGGCCGATGGTCGCCCGCTCACGGCTGCTTAACACCAAATCCGTCGCCTTGTCGGCAGACAGCTCATGTCGCTCAACCAAGGTCTGTTTAAGATTTTCCGAAACCAGCGCCACCAGTTTCTCCGAAACCGTCACCGGCAGGACCGCCCGGTCGACCATGGCCTTCTGGATGCCCTCTCTGCCACCGAACTTATCGACAACCTTCAGAAAATCATCTTCATCGATTTCCGCCCCGGCATTGGAGACCAGGGTCTCGACAACTTTTTCACTTCCCTTATCGACCAGCGCTTCCGAAACGGCCCCATGAACGGTTTCGCGTTTGGCGATCGCCTCCAGCTTCTCCTCTCCCTGGCTTTGGATGATTTCAATCAGGTCATCATCGGTCAGCACTTGAGAAAAGTTGAGAATGGGAAGCGCGACCGTTTCAACATCGTCGGCCAGGGCGCGGGCCACGTCATGCGGCAGGTCGGGGTTGTCCTTGACGTTGTCCGCCAGGGCCTTGCGCACCCGCACTTCGGCGTCTTTGACCATGATACGGAAAATATCGGAAGCTATGTCGCGCTCGGACTGGCTGAGCTGCCCCGTCTTCAACTTCCCTGCCAGCTTTGCCGCCGTTTCAGCCCGTTTATCTGCCGACGGATTGTGGAGCAGAGCTTCAACGTCTTTGGTTGTCAGATCAGATGGCGTCATGGGTTCTTTCCCGAAAAACGATTGGTTCTCAACAGTTTTCCCCATCAACACCATCTACCGCAATGACAAATATCACGATGGGTTGTACATTCGGCGGCGGCGTTGTAGAGCGATAATGCCAACCAACAAGAGAATTGCGGGCAGATAAAATAGCTGTTTTGGCGGACGATCCGCCTCAATCTGCACATTTTCAATGACCCAATCGAAATCCAAGCCTGCTTTCTGAGCCAGGCTGTCAAAACCGACATGATCGACCACTAGCCGACCATCTTCGTCACGCAACTCTAGACCGAAATCTCTAAGCCGCTCGACTCCCTCCGCTTTATCGCCCAAGGATATGGGGATAATGCGGGTTTTCTCCTCGCCTTCCAACGTCATGCCGCTCGCCTGAATCGTTAGCTTTCCGTCTTGGGGGGCGGCTTCGGCAAGAGCGATCAACTCAGAGGGATGGCGCTCTTCCGTTGGCGGGATAATCATATCCATCCAGTAGCCGGGCCGGAAAAGAGTAAAGGCGATCAACAACAGGGCCAGGGTTTCCCAGATGCGGCTTTTCGCCAAAAAATAGCCTTGTGTCGCCGCGGCGAAAACAAGCATTGCCGTAATCGCCGCCAGAACGGTCAGCACAAAATGAACCGGCCCCTCGATCCCGATCATCAGAAGTTCGGTATTGAAGATAAACAGAAACGGTAATATCGCCGTTCGGATATCGTAGGTAAACCCCTGAATACCGGTGCGAATCGGGTCCCCCCGCGAAATCGCCGCAGCGGCGAAGGCGGCCAGCCCTACCGGAGGCGTATCGTCGGCTAATATTCCAAAATAAAAAACGAACATATGGGCCGCCACCAAGGGCACCACCAAACCGGCCTGCGCCCCAAGCGTCACGATAACCGGCGCCATCAGGCTCGAAACGACGATGTAGTTGGCCGTGGTCGGCAGGCCCATACCGAGAATCAGACTGATTAGAGCGGTAAACAAAAGGATCAAAAGCAGGTTGCCGCCTGAAATGAACTCGACGAACTCGACCATCACCTGCCCGATACCGGTCAGCGTCACCGTGCCGACGATGATCCCGGCCGCTGCGGTCGCCACGCCGATGCCGATCATGTTCTGACCCCCGGCGACCATGCCGTCCATCAGATCGTGCAGCCCAACGGTTATCTTCTCCATCTCTTCTTTGGTCTGCCCCCGAAGCAACGCCATCAGCGGCTTTTGGGTGAGGATGATGAAGACCATGAACATGGTCGCCCAAAAAGCCGCGGTGCCCGGTGAGAGACGTTCCACCGTAAGCAACCAGACAAGGACCACTACGGGCAAAAGGTAGTGCAATCCGGCCCGAACCGTCGGACCGACCGGCGGAAGTTCGCGCACTTCATGGTCTGTCGGCAGATCGGGCACTTTCGAGGCATAGGCCAACAAACCGAGATAAGCGACAAACAGCAGAACGGCCATGGCCCAGCCGGTAGCATCCCCCGCAACGCTTTTGATAGCCTCGACCACCGGCGGCAGTACGAAGGTCAAAGCCCCCAATAGGATCACCACGCTTAAGACGCCGAGAAGTTTGGCTTTCGCCCCCATTTTATGAACGCGTGGGAGTCCCTTAAGATCGGCCTTCATCGCCTCCAAATGAACGATATAGACCAGCGCGATGTAAGAGATCACGGCGGGCAGGAAGGCATGCTTGATCACCTCCACATACGAAATGCCCACATATTCGACCATCAAGAAGGCGGCTGCCCCCATAATCGGCGGCGTCAGTTGCCCGTTGGTCGAGGACGCCACTTCGACGGCCCCGGCTTTTTCGGCAGGAAAGCCAACCCTCTTCATCAGCGGAATAGTGAAGGTCCCAGTGGTCACCACATTGGCGATGGAGGATCCCGAAATCATTCCGGTCATCGCCGAGGAGACGACGGCCGCCTTGGCGGGCCCGCCCCTGAAGTGCCCCATCAGGGCGAAGGCGACCCGAATAAAGTAGTTCCCCGCCCCGGCCTGCTCAAGCAGCGAGCCAAACAGAACGAACAAGAAAACCATGGTGGCCGAAACGCCGATGGCGACGCCGAATACCCCCTCAGTCGTCAGCCAGTAATGCGACGCCCCTTTATTGAGCGAAGCGCCTTTATGGGCGATCACATCGGGCATATAGGCCCCGGCGAAGGTATAGATGAGGAAAACACCCGCAACCACCATAAGCGGCGGCCCGAGAGAGCGGCGGGTCGCCTCAAGGAGAAGCAGCACCCCAACCACACCGACGGCGACATCCAGCATCGTCGGGTCGCCCGGCCGTTGGGCCAGTTCGTCTTTTAACACAATTAAATAAAGACAACTGGCCGCCGCCACACAGGCCATGATCCAATCCTCAACGGGGATACGACGACGCGGCGACTTGGCGAAAGCGGGAAAACTTAAATAAGCGAGAAAGATGGAAAAGGTCAGGTGGAACCGTTTAACCACGTCCTCGTTCATCCAGGGCGTGAATTCCAGGACCAGAGGCGAGGAAACATAGACCTGAAAGATCGACCAGGTCAGCGCGGTCAGGACGAGAAATTTAGCCAGAGCCGGATTGGCCGGATGGCGCGCACCGGTATCGGCCTCGGCCACCATCTCCTTGGCCTGATGGGTCTGCGCCGCCTTAGGAGCGTTTCCTTCCACCATCCGGATGTCACCTGCTCAAAAGAAATGGGAGAGAGCGTTTCGCCCTCTCCCAAATCGCTTGGGCCTATTTGATCAGTCCGGCTTCTTTATAATATTGAGCCGCGCCATCATGCAGCGGTGCGGATAGGCCGTCCTTGACCATTTCTTCTTTTTTCAGCACACCAAATGCCGGGTGCAGCTTTCTAAAGTCGTCAAAATTTTCAAAGACCGATTTGACGACCTGATAGACGACCTTGGCCGACGCATTGGTCGAGGAAACGAACGTCGCACCGACCCCGAAGGTTTTCACATCGTCCGGATTGCCGCGATACATACCGCCGGGAATGGTGGCGATGCGGTAGTAGCTGTTGTCCATAACCAGCTTATCGACAGCCGGGCCGCTGACTTCGACAATGACGGAATCACAAGAAGTCGTGGCCTCCTTAATCGAACCGCTCGGGTGCCCGACGGTAAAGACCATGGCGTCGATCTTGTTGTCGCACAGCGCCTTGGACTGCTCGGCCGACTTCAACTCTGAAGCCAGCGCGAAATCGTCCATGGTCCAACCCATCGCCTTCATCAAGACTTCCATGGTGCCGCGCTGACCGGAACCCGGGTTGCCCACGTTGACCCGTTTGCCCTTAAGGTCGGCGACTTTCCTGATGCCGGAATCTTTGCGCGCCACGACCGTGAAGGGTTCCGGATGAACCGAAAACACCGCTCGCAGTTCCTTAAACGGACCGGCCTTTTCAAAGCTTTCCTTGCCCGTGCCGTTATAGGCATGGAACTGCCAGTCGGACTGGGCCACTCCCATATCCAATTCTCCGGCGCGAATGGTGTTGATATTGTAAATCGATCCGCCGGTGCTTTCGACCGAGCAACGAACTCCATGCTCCTTACGGCCTTTATTGACCAAACGGCAGATGGCCCCGCCGGTTGGATAGTAGACCCCCGTCACTCCACCTGTACCGATGGTGATAAACTGTTGGTCGGCCTTTGCCGGGCCGCTCACCGTTGCCAGACCGGCCACGGCCAGTCCAACGCCTATAATGGAAGGAATGATCAGTTTACGAATAGACACCTTGGAAGCTCCTTGCCTGTGTTCTTCTGTTAACTGCCAAATTCAGCGATTGCGTCTGGAGCGTATTGATCCAGCTTCTTCTGATTGATTCTTAACTTTCAGCCTAACCATTGAAAGGTTAAGAGGCAAGCAGGCTTGCGCCAACCGCGAAGGGACGGCCACAGAGACAATTGCCTAAAATGAAGGTGGGCGATAGGATGCCGTTTCATTTTTGGGGGCCTCATTCAAGGACGGTGGCATGGACATCAAAGACCATATTCGCGGTATTCCCGACTTTCCCAAGCCGGGCATTCTTTTTTATGACATTTCAACCCTATTGGCCCATCCGGACGCCTGGCAGGTCGCCATGGGTCGTATGGCCCGCGAGCTGATCAAGTATCAGCCGGAAATTCTCGTCGGCATCGAATCGCGTGGCTTTCTGATGGCCGCTCCCTTGGCGCTTAAGCTCGGCTGTGGCTTCGTTATGGTACGCAAGCAAGGCAAGCTTCCGGGCGAAACCATCAAGCACGAATACGATCTGGAATACGGCTCCGATGTGGTCGAAATTCAGAAAGACGCCATCGAAAAGGGTCAGCGGGTCGTGGTGCTCGACGATCTTCTGGCGACCGGCGGGACCCTGGCGGCTTCCAACGAGCTGATCCGCAAAGTGGGCGGTAACGTTGTCGCGGCAGCCTGCTTAATCGAGCTAAGTTTCTTAAAAGGCCGGGAAAAGCTGGACGTTCCCTTCAGCAGCCTCGTCGCCTACGACGACTAATCTAGGGTCAGGACCCTAGGGTCAGGACCCATTAATCCGATCCATTCTGCGTCCGCACCTTTGTGCCGGGGAAGGAGCCAAGCCGCAGGAAACCTGCCTGGTTTTCAAGGGTTGGCGACACCCTCCCGGCGCAAAGGTGCGGAGTGCCCGAAGGGTTCATTCTATTTAACCGAGGATCAGCGTCGAAAGGTCTTGAAAGGGAATGACCCTTCCTGCGACCTCTCTCCTTGCCCTCGACTAAATAGAATGAACAGAATTGCATCAGGTTAATGAGTCCTGACCTTAAAGAACAACAATGGGGGCTGGAAGTCATATCCAGCCCCCATTTGCCTATTTTATATCTGCGCCCCTTCGTCAACCCTGGCGAATTTGATTGAGGAAGCCCTGAACCTCACTCGAAAGGGTTTCAGCCTGCACCGAAAGCTCCCTCGCCGCCGAGAGCATTTGCTCTGCGGCCTGACCGCTTTCGCCTGCCGCCTGGGTGACCGACCCGATGTTGGAGGAAACCTCCTGGGTGCCCGCCGAAGCCTGCTCGACGTTGCGGGCGATCTCCTGGGTTGCGGCTCCCTGCTGCTCGACGGCGGCGGCAATCGCCGACGCGATCTCATTGACCTGCCCGATCACGTTGCTGATGCCTTCGATGGCTTTGACCGAATCATCCGTGGCGTTCTGCACGTTGCCGATCTGGGCGGCGATTTCCTCGGTCGCCTTGGCCGTCTGGTTGGCGAGGTTCTTCACCTCGGAAGCCACCACGGCAAACCCCTTACCCGCATCGCCTGCGCGAGCCGCCTCGATGGTGGCGTTGAGAGCCAGCAGGTTGGTCTGCTCGGCAATATCGGTGATCAACTGCACCACCTCACCAATCTTTTGCGAAGCATTGGCCAGCCCAAGAACCATTTCGTTTGTCCGTTGGGCCTCCTCGACCGCCGTGGCGGTGATTCGAGTCGACTCGGCTACCTGCCGGGAAATCTCGGTAATGGAGCTGGAAAGCTCCTCAGCCGCCGACGCCACCGTCTGGACATTGGTCGAGGCCTGCTCAGACGCCGCAGCGACCATGGTCGCCCGGTTGTTTGTCTCACTGGCCGTCCCCGCCATGGCTTCAGCCGACGACTGCATCTCGGTCGAAGCGGAGGACACCGACTGAACCACACCTCCGACGCTCGATTCGAAATCATCGGCCATCTTGACCATGATGGCCTTCTTCTCTTCCGCAGCTTTGACTTCGTTACGTTTCTTCTCTTCTTCCAACTGCTTCATTTCAATGGCGCTGTCTTTAAAGACCTGAACCGCATCGGCCATCTCGCCAATTTCATCACTGCGGTTTTGCGCCGGGACCTCGACGGAAGTATCTCCTCCGGCCAAGCGCCCCATAGCGTCGGTCATGCGGGCGATGGGTCCTGCGATACTACGCCCGAAGGCAATGCCAATGCCCGAAGCCACGGCAATCACGACCAAACAGGAGACAATCATAAAATTCCGCATACTGGCCAGCGGCTCTAAGACTTCCGCTTGATCGATCTCGGCCATCACCCCCCAGCGCACACCGAGAAAATCAAGCGGCGCAAAAGCGGTTAGCACGGCTTCGCCATGATAGTCGAAACCTTCCATCATCCCCGTCTCGCCGTTCAGTACAGTCTTGGCTGCCGCGGAATCCACTTTCACCTTAAGAAGGGTCGGTTCCTTGGAGAAACGCGAATCACTGCGCATCAGAAGATCGTTGCCCACCAGATAAGTTTCACCGGTTTCGCCAAGTCCGGTCGCTTGCTGCATCACATGATTGATCCGCGCATCCGAAAGCTGGAAGACAACGGCCCCAAGGAACTCTTCCCCATCGAGTAGGGCCGCCGCGATAAAGCTGGCTGGCGCGCCCGCGCTCGGCGCATAGGGCCTGAAGTCGGAAAACACAGCGACGCCTTTGGTCGGGTTCTCTTTAATTTTCTGATAGAGCACACTGAGATCGGTGTCTTTATAGGGACCGTCCAAAACGTTGGTGCCGAAATCGTCTTCCTTGAACACGGAATAGACAACCAACCCGGTCGCATCGATCAGGAAGGCATCGTAATAGCCACGAATATCGGCGAAACGACGCAGGATGGGGTGCACCCTTTCATGCGCTTTCGAATAACGCGATCCGTCGGCTTTATCGAGTTTTTCCTTGGCCTCGGGTTCCGGGTTCTTTTCGATGTAAAGCTCCCGAATTTTTTCGGCCCCGCCCTTTTTAAACTCGAGAGCGTATTGGAAGGTTAGGGTTTCCTCGGTGATCATGGCGTTTTCGGACATGATGATCACATCGTTGGCAACGGTCTTCAGATAGTCATCCAAAGCCGTTTTCCGGGCCTCTAAAAGCGCCTCAAGCTTGGTTTCGGCGCCGTCCACGATTTCACCTGATGATTTGAAATAACCGACTGCGCCAAGGATGACGCCCGTGACGGCCGCCAATGCGATAAGCACGACAGGTAGTTTTTTGGCAATCTTCATGCTGCCCCCAATTTTTCCGGGCCCGGCGGACGCCCGGCTCCAATCCCACGATAGCGAGAATGCATGTCGGTCCCGCCCCTCGGGAACAGCGGCCGCAAGGCCAATACATCTCTCGCCAGATAGAGGTATTTGTCGCAAAAAAACAGCGGGAAATCCTTAACGTAGCTCAATCCTGAATAGAGCTTTCACCCAACCATCTAACGGCATCGGAGCCATGCGTTCCTTTTTTCAGCCAATTGTGTTATTATAAGAACCTCGCGTGGCGTTTTATTTCATACGCCGCAATCAACTTTGAAGGAGTTTATTTGGAGGAAAGTTCCACCGTGCATGTCATCGTCCGCGACAACAATGTCGATCAAGCCTTAAAAGCGCTGAAAAAGAAAATGCAGCGCGAAGGAATGTGGCGCGAAATGAAACGCCGCCGCTCGTATGAAAAGCCGTCCGAAGCCCGGACTCGCAAAAAAGCCGAAGCAGTCGCCCGCTTAAGAAAGCTGGAGCGCAAGCGCCTGCAACGCGACGGCTTCTAGGGTCAACCCCTAGAGACTCGCCTACCGAACCACCCACCATCCTCACCGCCTTTACGAAGGCGGGCGGTTTTGCGCGCCTGCCTTTAACCGACATATCCCGCGCAAGTATTCCTTTCTCTTTACTTGGCAGCGTAAAAAAACACCCCCACAAAAGGCCGACGAATAGACGGAACCAGGACTCTCAACCACCCTGTAAAGCAAAAAGATATCCACAATATTTTGTGGGATATAACATGAAAGACACAAAATATACTTTGATTTTACCAAGAAACGGTCTATCTTCAATAGCATGAGCAACACGTACACCAACACATCCGGCCATCCGCACACTGCGGTCCATATGGATCATCCGGTATTCCGGGGGTTTGAGGCTATCGGCATCAAAACTTCGGATTTGGCGCGCATGGTCGGTCAGCCGAGGCAAACCTTACTGGACTGGCGGAGCGGCACCCCGCCCATGCCGGACGAGTGGTTGGTTTTTCTGACCAAGCTTCTCGCTCGATTGGTGGAAGCCATGGATCAAGCTCCCGCGCCTTTAGGTCCGGATGACGACGGCATTTCGCTTGCCAGAAATTGGCTGTCGCTTTCCGAAGAAGCCTTAAAAGACCTGCCGCGCGAAGCTTATGAAAAGGCCATCCAGATCGCCAACGACTAGAACTGATTTGTCGCCTCCATATTGGCGTCAAACGTTCAGAGGTTTTTTTCACTTCATGACCGCGCCTTCCAGCCCTTCCGGCATTCAATCGACCAAGGCCGCCCAACTTTGGGTGACAGCCATGCCCGGCATCTTCGTGTTGCTTTGGAGCACCGGTTTCATCGGGGCGAAGTTTGGTCTTCCCTATGCCGAACCTTTCACCTTCCTACTCTGGCGCTTCGCTATCCTGACCCTGCTGCTAGGCGCTGTAGCGGTTTTGATGAAGGCTCCCTGGCCCTCACCAAAAGAGGCGGGCCACACGGCATTGATCGGCTTGCTTGTTCATGGCGCTTATCTGGGCGGCGTCTTCGCCGCCATCTCCTATGGCATACCGGCGGGCGTGGCCGCTCTGATCGTCGGTACGCAGCCAATCCTAACCGCCCTCGGCGCAGGCCCCTTACTGGGCGAGCGGGTTACCGGCCGCCAATGGCTGGGGCTTCTTTTGGGTCTCGGCGGCGTCGTCTTAGTCTGCGCTCGCAAGCTTAACTTTGAAAGCACCGACCTTTACGGCATCACCGCCTGCCTAATCGCCCTCGTCGGCATTACGTTCGGGACCCTTTATCAAAAACGTCACGGCGGAACGATGGATTTGCGCAGCGGGTCGGCCATTCAATTCGCCGCCTCCGCACTCTTCATGGCGGTTCTCGCCACGACAACCGAAACCATGCAGGTTCAATGGACGGGTGAGTTCATTTTCGCCCTGGCCTGGCTGGTTGTCGTGCTGTCGGTCGGAGCCATCAGCCTGCTGTTTATTTTGATTAAGAGAGGCGCGGCTTCCAAAGTCGCCAGCCTGTTCTATCTGGTGCCGCCCGTCACGGCGGTCGTCGCCTTTTTCCTCTTCGACGAAACCCTTGGAGGGTTGGCCCTCGCTGGGATGGGGCTTGCCGTTGTCGGCGTCGCCCTGGTGGTCGGCAAACAAAAGTAATCAGGCCGTTCTGAGCAGGTCGCCAACAACGTTTTCCAAATGCTTTAACGTGTTGCAGACCTCGGCCCGGCTACAGGCGGGAAGAAAAGCCGGCATTTCGGAATCTCCCAATCCCCAGAGTGTCTGCGGCTCGGGATTGAGCCACAACACACGCCCCGCACGTTCCTTGACCTCACGGAGGATGTTCGCACCGGGATTGCCATAGTTGCTGCGCCCATCACCCAACACGATAACCGTCGTTCGTCGGTCGATATCGTCAAAGCACAGGTTCTTAAAATCAGCCATGGCCTGACCGTAGTCGGTGGGCATATTGCCGTAACGCTGCAACGCGACCGCCACGCCCTCCTCCAAATCGTATTCGGCGAATAGATCGGTGATTTCATGGAGGCTTGAGGAAAAGGCGAACGAGCGAACTCTCGGCAACACCTCGGAAACGCTATAGAGAAACATCATCAAAAACCGCGCCACCGAAGCGACCGAACCGCTGATATCGCAGATCGCCATGACCTTGGGACGCGAGACCTTCTTGCGTTTCCAGTGGGTATCGAACAACAGCCCTCCGGTCGCCTGCCCGCCACGCAGAGTCTTGCGCAAATCAAGCTGCCCCCTTTTGGCGACCTTACGGCGGCGGGAATGCAGCGCAATTAAACGTTTCGCCATCTTACGGACAAGGCGGCGCATTTCATCGTGTTGGCGCTTCTCGACATTGGAAAGCTTGAGCCGAGGTAAAAGCTCGCGCCTCACCTTTTCACCCTCAGCCGAAGCAAAAAGAGCAATCCGCCGTTCAACGAAATCGACCAACCGCTGAAACAGGCGCGCCCGTTCCCGCTCTAATGCAACGGCCAAATCCCGCTCAGCTTCCTCCCCCGCATCGAGGCGGGCGATATCGCCGTCCAACCCTTCGAGCCCCATTTCTTCGGCAATGGTCCGAACAAACCGGCCCCGCTGGGTAAAATTGGCGACATCGTTGACACCGGCCCGCTGACCGGCGGCGTTCATTTCAGTGGCTAAGTCTTCAACATCGCCATCAAGCAGCAATTGCGACAAGGGCGAAAGGGTAGAGAGATCGACGGGTGTTTCGTTTTCCTCGGCATCCGCCGCGCCTCCACCGCCGCCCCCTCCCGGCAAGCCGCTGGGCGGCGGCGCATCGGCAGAGTTTCGTTCCTCTCCGGCGACATTCTCATCGAGTTCCTCGGCCATATCCTGCAAGGCGAAAAAACGGTCGAAACAGCCGTCGAATATCTCCCACTCTTCCGCCGTTTTAGCCAGCGTCGACCCAAGTGCGCTTTTCAACAGCTCGCGATCATCGATCCCCAGCTTTTCTACCGATCGGTAGGCATCGAGCACTTCCGATGTGGAGATGCGCACACCAACACCGCGCAACACCCGGACAAAATCTGAAAGCGTGGCGCGCACGTCGATCAGACCTCTTTACGCGCCTTATCGGTCAGGCGCGGCAATTCCCGCTCCACCGCCTCGACGTCATCTTTAAACTTCAAAAGCACATTCAGCGTATCGCGCACCAAGTCGCGGTCCAGGGTTTCGGCGTGCATCAAAACCAAAGAACGCGCCCAGTCGATTGTCTCGCTAACTGCCGGACGTTTTTTGAGGTCCATCTCCCGCAAGGCCTGAACGAAACCGACCAGTTGTTTTCTCAAGCTTTCCGAAATACCCGGCACACGAGCCTCGACAATGCGGCGCTCCAGGCGGCTATCGGGAAAATCGATGTGGAGATGCAAACAGCGGCGGCGTAACGCATCGCCAATCTCACGGGTATTGTTACTGGTCAAGAAAACCAAAGGCTTGGTCACGGCCCGCACGGTTCCGATTTCGGGAATGGAAATTTGATAATCCGACAAGATTTCCAGCAGAAAAGCCTCAAACTCCTGGTCGGCCTTATCCACTTCGTCAATCAGCAGAACAGCCCCTTCTTCCTGCTGCAGGCCCTGAAGCAGAGGGCGGGCTTCCAAGAACCTCTCGGAGAAAAAGTTATCGCCAAAGCCGTGCAGACGGTCCATCGCTTCGTCCAGCCCATGGGTTCCAGACAAAAGGTCGCCGAGCTTCTCTTTGAGAATTTGCGTATAGAGAAGTTGCTTGCCATACTTCCATTCATAGAGCGCCTTGGCTTCATCGAGACCCTCGTAACACTGCAGGCGAATGAGCGGCATCTCATAGAAGGTCGCGGCGGCTTTCGCCAGTTCCGTTTTGCCAACGCCGGGGGGACCTTCCACCAAAATCGGCTTGTCCATTTGGCGCGATAGGTAAACCGCCGTGGCGATAGCGGTATCGCAAATGTAGCCGTCCTGCCCGAAACCGTCCTGAATATCGGTTATTGCCGTGCGGGCATCACTCTCACCGCTCACGCCGAGCCCTCCCAACCGATGAGATTGCGTCCCAACCGAATAAAACCATGCTTTTGCGCTCCTTCGGCCAACCGGCAAAGTTGGTCCATATCATGTAAAATCTTATTCATTTCCGGGTCCGCGCCGTGGCCGACCTGACCGATCAGCACCATGGCCCGCTCGACGAAAGACCGGCAGGCGCCCCAGCCCCCCATTGAGGACGGCAAAGGCGAGAGATGCCCGGCCTCCTTATCGACAACTCGAGCCGCTTCACGGCCCAGAATGTCTACCTCGTCACAAAACAGGACCAAATGACCAAGCTTTTCGGCGATTTCATCGTCTTTCCGTCCGTCATTCGCCAAGTATCCCGCCAAAATAGAAAGCAGCCGCTTCATCGCCCCCAAAGTCGGTCCAAGAATCAAAACCCTCTCAAAAAAGCCAAACGGCTTGACCAAATTCTCAAACGCATCGCCCTCAACGGTCATTCGATTATTGTCCGCGACCCAGCAATCTTTTAACACCAGACGGGCGTGAGGGGACGGTTGAAGACTCCCGATTTCCATAGTTTCGACGGAAACCCCTTCCTGATCTTTCCCAACGATGAAGGCCCCAAAGTTTTTGCGGTCGCCCTCCCGGCCTTCAACAGCGACAAAAGCGAAAAGATCGGCAATCGGTCCGTTGGTCAGGTAGACCTTCTCACCCGAAAGGCGATAACCGCCATCGACCTTAACCGCCTGCGCTTCCAGCTTTTTCGGACTGCCGTGCATATCGGGCTCGGAAACGGCAAAGGCCAACGAAGAGCGCCCTTCGGCGATGGAGGAAAGATACCGGTCGCGCAAGTCGTCCCCACCGTGGTCGGCAAGAATGTGCCGGGCGGTTAAATTGTGGACAAGCCAGGAAAGAGAGAGCCCTAGGCTGCATCCTCCATCGACCAAAGCTTCTCCAACCCGAAAAAGTGAGGGAGAATCAAGTCCCTCGCCACCAAAGGCCTTAGGCACGGAAAGACCGAGAAGCCCTGCCTCGCCAAAACGCTCCCATGCAGAGCCGGGAAAAACATTCCCCGACGATCCGGCGGCATCTTTTCCGAATAGATCTTGAGCGAGGACCCTCGCGGTTTCCACATGTCGCATGTTTCAGGCGTCTCCCGGTTTTCTACCGGGAGACAGCCTAACACGGCACAAAGTTTAACGCTCCGTCAGAATTCCTGCCAATCGTCATCGTCGTCGAAGCCGGCATCGTCGCCGCTCACAGCTACCGGAGCCGGTGTCGGCTTTGGAGCCGCAACAGGGGCTGGCGCCCTGGGTTTCGGCGCGGCGGCAATCGGAGGCGGAGCGGATGCGACCGATTTCGGCTTGGCCTGACGCCTGACCCTCTCCTGACCAGTCTCGAAGAAATCGAGCAGCTCTGTCAGTTGATCGGCCTGATTATCCATGGACGCCGCCGCCGCCGTGGTTTCCTCAACCAAAGCAGCGTTTTGTTGGGTCATTTCGTCCATGTTGGAAAC
>CBDUMN010000048.1:0-25894 GCA_965368335.1 uncultured Rhodospirillales bacterium | reverse complement strand
GACGCTGCCCATTTCGCGCAGATACATGCGCACGGGGTCGTCGGTGCGGCCGATATCGTCGTCGACGTTGCCGCTCTTGCCCTGTTTGGCTTCGGCTTCATCGTCGGAATCGTCGTCCTCGTTATCATTCGAGGAGGAATCGTCGCTTTCGACGTTTTCCACCACGTTGATGCCCATCTCCGAGAGCATGGTCATGGTGTCTTCGATTTGTTCGGAGGAAACTTCGTCCTGAGGCAGGGCTTCGTTTAGCTCGTCGTAAGTGACAAACCCGCGTTCCTTGCCTTTGGCCACCATTTTCTTGACGGCAGCACCGAGGGAATCAAGCAGCGGGGCATCGCCCGACTCCTCATTTTCGGTTCCGGGCTTTGCCGTCTTCGTTGCGTTTTTCGCCATAAAGTCTGGTTCCTTACTCTCTCTATATATAGAGCCCTGGAGCGATTCATCGATCAATCAGAGGGCTTCAACCGGCTGCTCGCTGCTGCGGTCCAAAAAAATGGCCGCGCTGTCATAAGTGGCCCATAGCCGGCGCCCCGTTCACGACTAATATCGATCCAGGTCTTCGTCTTGTGCTTCCAATCGCAACAACTCCGCCCTTAATTCGCGCTGGAGCGCTGCATTTTCTTCCGTCATATCCCTTTCCAGCCTGCGCGTCGCTTCGGCCAACTGAACTCTTACCGTCTCAACACGGTAGAGTCTGAAGGTATGCTCCCAACCCTCCAAAGCCTCCTGCTCGGACCGATCGGGACGCGCAAAACCGGTATGGAGGTAAACCTCGTCACTGGTGAATCGGTCTACATCCTTAAAACCGTTGTGTTTTAGATGGCTTACGAGTGCTTCAAAATCAAGACTCGGATTTACGCCCAGTGTGTTTAAGACCGCCTGCCGGAATTTGTCAAGGTCGGGGTCGGAAAACTGCTCCATTCCGAGCCGTTCTTCCAAGGTGTCGTAAAGTGCCGGGTGATTAATCAGAGTGGCGAGCAGGATTTGTTCCTGGCGGACTTTGCGGGCCACTTTTGTCCCCTGGCCCGACTTCAGCTCCAACTGGGTCTCATGCGGGTTCTGCTCGGCCGACCAGAGCCGCCCCCAACCTCTTTTCCCCCCTCTGGCGGGCCTCCGGCCTTCCGCCCCTCTCGTTTGCCCGCGCCCCAATCGGAACAGCCGGTCTTTGATATCGCGCAGATAGTGGCCGCGCAGGTCTTCATCCTTGATGGTGAAGACGTGGTCCTTGAGGCGCTTTTCGAGCCACCCCTTTTCTTCCGGCGTCTTGACCGACTGGCCTTCGGCTTCCATGCGCCAAAGCTGTTCGGAAATCGGCACGGCCGCCTCAAGCACCTCGCGCATGGCCGCCGCCCCCTTGGCCTGCAACAGGCTGTCCGGGTCTTCGCCCTCCGGCAGAACGGCGAAACGCAGCCCGTTGCCCGGCTTGAGTTCCGGCAAGGCACGTTCCAGCGCCCGGCCCGCCGCCCGTTGCCCGGCCGCGTCGCCATCGAAACAGAGGATCGGCTCGCGAACGATGCGCCAGAGCAAGCCGATTTGATCCTCGGTTAGGGCCGTCCCAAGCGGCGCGACCGCATTCTCGAAACCGCCTTGGGAAAGAGCGATGACATCCATATAGCCTTCGGTGACGATGATCGTTCCCACCTTGCGCGCCGCCTCACGGGCCATTTGCAGGCCGTAGACCATATAGCCCTTATGGAAAAGCGGCGTTTCCGGCGAGTTGAGATATTTGGGCGCGTTGGAGTCCGCTTCCATGATGCGGCCGCCGAAAGCAACCACACGGCCCCGTTGATCGGTGATGGGAAACATCACCCGGCCACGGAAGCGGTCGTAAGGATTGCGTCCCGGGTCATCGGGTTGGATGCGCAGCCCCGCCTCGATCATTTGGTTTTCCGAAACGCCTTCTTTGACAAGCGCGGCCTTTAGGCCATCCCGGTTATCCGGCGCGAAACCCAGGCGGAACTTGGCAAGCGTCGCCTCGCCCAGGCCCCGGCCATGAAGATAGGCCAGCGCCTCTTTGCCAGCGGGCATGTGCAACTGCTTTTCATAAAAAGCGGTCGCCAGCTCCATCACTTCATAAAGCGTCTCGGCCCGCTTGGCCCTTTCGCGCTGCTCGGGCGTTTCTTCGGGCACCTGAAGCCCCGCCTGATCAGCCAGATATTTGACCGCCTCGGGAAAGCTCATGCCCTGGGTATTCATCACGAAGTCGATGGCGCTGCCATGTGAGCCGCAGCCGAAACAATGGTAGAAGCCTTTTTCATCGCTGACCGAGAAAGACGGAGTCTTTTCGTTGTGGAAGGGGCAGCACCCCCAATGCTCGCGGCCTTTACGGACCAGCTTGACCGACTTGCCCACCACCTCGACCACGCTGACGCGCGTCTTCAATTCATCGAGAAACTGCGGCGGAAAGGCCATGGGTGAGACGGTCCTTGTGGCAAGGGAACAAGGGCATAAAAATACCACGCCTATTATTAGTCAAGCGGTGGCGAAAAGACCATTGAGAAGAAGCCAATACTTTAGGCCAAGGCAGCTTACACCGAGCTCACCGCCTATACAAAAAGCCATTTGGCTCCAAAAAAGAATTACCCCCCGTCAGGAAAACGTCTTCAAGCGCCCAATCTTTCAAATATCTGACCATAATTGAGACGTTCGATTTGCCATTCCCGACAAATTTCTCCCCAGATGCCGCAATGTAGGCATCAACCATGACCTCAACGCCTAGCTGAACGCCATCTAATTCTTCGTTGTAGTGAACGCCAATTTCATTACTTGCTCTTTGGGAGTCTGTATAGACCAGTCGACCACCGAACATCTGGTCGTATAAATTAATGATTCTAGCATCATCCGACATCAAGAATAACTTATGGCTTGGATGGCTATCCATCATCTCTTTTACAATGGAAATATTCTCATCATTAATAGAGTCGGATATTTTACTTTCTTGTATTTTATCTGACCCCCTTGCGTGCACCGATATATAAGGGGCACCCTTCAATTTTTCATCAATGAACTGATTTACCTTATCTTTTATAGTCTGCTTCGGCTTCAGATATTTCTCTACTATGAACAAAATCAATTCGTCTGCAGTCTTGCCATAGAGGGGGCTGTTTTTGGGAATAAACGGAATAATATCAGGAACATACGTATAAAAATCACTAACGAGAACCTCCTCTTTTCGGTCTAGAAAAAATACCGCGGCCATTCGAGAAAATTGCCCATCCCACTTATTTATTTCAGTCTCGTATATATTATCTATCGTCCACTTTGGCGGCCAAATTCCACCCTCCACGCCTGCAAAATTAAACAAGCCCTCTGCATACGTATTCTCAAAAAAGCAATTGAATGAGTTTTGGTCTTCATCATTACGAAAAAGGCTTCCGGACAACCACTCGATAACCGGCTGCCTGTTTGTTATCTCACAAATCAAGAATTGAGAAATTAGGCATGAAACGTCTGACCAAAAGCCAAACCCCCAGGGCTTCACATAAAGGTATGAGGTGGATTTTAACTGGCTTTCACTTTGCGAAAAATCTCTTTCTAATTGACGTCTCTGCTGTGTTAGATCATCCAGGTTTTTTCTGGGCAAATCGAAATTTTCAGAGTTTTCCAGTAATCTGGAAAAGATGTCACTGGCTATGTCAGGAAGACCAACCGCAGAAGCAATCCAACCGAGAAAATTGAGTCGCCGCGGGTTATTTTCATCATCGCCAAATAGCACCCGAAGCGCGATCAACGCCTGTGGTATATTTCCCTTTTGGAGCAAATCCACGATTTCGCGCTCGTAGGGAGACGCCGTTTGAAGATCGGCACAGCGCTCTATCCCTAAAGTGTTATTTAGCGGATATAGAAGGTCTATAGGCTTGAATAGCATTTCGGCTGAACCGCAGCATTTCTTATACCTCAAGCCACTTCCACAGGGGCACGACTGATTGCGTTTGATCGATTGCTCCATTGACATAACCCGACCTCTATCACCGCAGGAGATTGCTATCTAACCGCTTACCGAAAAGCATGCAACAACTGCTTTTTGGTGATGAACCGTGGTCATTGGAACAGAAACAGCCTATCGGCCGGAGTGTGGGTTCCTCTTGCCTTTACGCTCCATATAACACAATATAATTTTGTATTATCGCCCCTCCCACTTGGGACAAAAGCATCTTTGTAGAACAAGGGAGGATGCCATGGAATGCAAGACCGTTATGGGGCCCACGGCGGTGCCGCTCTATGCTGACGAGCCGGCCGGAAACGTCATCGACTTCATGAAAGAAAAGCGCTCCGGCCTCGTTCCGGTGGTTGACCGCAACGAACGGTTTGTCGGGATGATCAGCGGCGACCGTTTCGTTCATTTTATGCTGCCGCCTTCGGTTCATCAAATGCGCGACGCCAAGGTCGCCCGGTTCATCCACGAAAGCAAAGAAGAATACCGAGAACGGCTTGACGAGCTGCGCGGCAAAACTGTAGGGGACCTGATCGACAAAAATGCGCAAACCGTGTCGCCGGAGACGCCACTGATCGACGCCTTGATGTTGATTTGCGGCAAGCAGTTCGTTGTCCCGGTTGTCGATGACGACGGCAAGTTGGTCGGCGCTATTTCGTTTTTCTCATTGCTCCATTGGCTACAGGAAGAAGGCGGACCGGAGGACGCGCCGTGACATCCCCGGAAACGGCCGCCGCCCATAGCGTCGTTTTCGGGCTCGATCCGCTCTGGCTCTCGACCGGCATCCTGCTCGTCACCTATGCAGTCCTGATCAGCGAGAAGGTGCATCGCACGGTGATCGCTCTGACCGGCGCGGGTTTGGTCGTGGTATCGGGCCTGCTCAATCAGGATCAGGCTTTCGCCGGGATCGACTTCAACACCATCGCCCTGCTGACCGGCATGATGATCATTGTTTCGGTAACCCGCGGCACTGGCGTTTTCGAGTTTGTCGCCATCTGGGCGGCCAAGAAGGTCAAGGCCGATCCCAAGTGGATACTGGTCGTACTGGCCGTCGTTACGGCAGTTTTTTCAGCCTTTCTCGACAACCTTACAACGGTGCTTTTGGTGGTGCCCATCGCGCTGCTGATCGTCGATAAGCTCAAGGTCTCGCCCTACCCCTTCCTGCTCTCGCAAATCCTCGCCTCCAACATCGGCGGCACGGCCACTCTGATCGGCGACCCACCCAATATCCTCATTGGCTCAGCAACGGGTTTGAGCTTCATGGCGTTTCTCACCAACATGGGGCCGGTGGCGCTGATCATCCTCATCGTCTCGGTCGTTATTTTCCATTTGGTCTGGGGAAAAAGCCTCGTCGCCCCACAGGCGTTACGCGACCGGGTAATGAACTTCCGCGAAGTTGACAGCATCACCGACAAGCCCCAGATGATCCGCTCCCTGACCGTCCTCGGCCTGGTGATCGCCGGGTTCATCATTGGCGAGCATTACCACATCAAGCCTGGAACGGTCGCCATGCTGGGCGGAGCCGTCCTGTTGCTGGTGACTATTTTGGGTAAGGCCCACGACATCCAGTCGGAACAGGTCCACCACGCCTTCGCCGATGTGGAATGGGACGCCTTATTCTTCTTCATGGGGCTGTTCGTCATTGTCGGTGCGGTCGAACACGCGGGTCTGCTCACCCTGCTCGGCAGCGCCTTGATGGAAGCCACCGGCGGAGACCCGGCGGCCACGGCTTTCTCGACCCTGTGGATCGCCGCCATCGTCTCGGCGGCGGTAGACAACATTCCCTTCGTCGCCACCATGATCCCCCTTGTCGAGTCCATGGAAGCCAGTATCGGCGGGCCTGAGGCTCTGGAGCCCGTCTGGTGGGCCTTGGCGCTCGGCGCGTGCCTGGGCGGCAACGGCTCACTGATCGGCGCGGCGGCCAACGTCATGGTCGCCGGCATGGCCGACCGGGCCGGACATCCCATCACCTTCGCCCGCTTCGCCATGATCGGCATCCCGGTCATGCTGCTCAGCGTCGCCATCGCCCATGGCTATATGTATGTGAGATATTTTATGTAGGGAAACGATATAGAAAACCCGTCATGCCCACGAACGCGGGTATCCACGACTTCCTACCGTTAAGGAAAAATCGTGGATACGCGGGACAAGCCCGCGCATGACGAAAAAACAGTAGAGTTTCTCCAGCCCTCTGGCTGCAGCCCAACGCTAGTTTTTACCCTAACACAACTTGGCTTTGATCTTGCCGCTGGCTTTGCCGAAATCCATGCGTCCGGCGTATTTCTCGCGCAGGGCCGCCATGACCTTGCCCATGTCCTTGATGGTTTGGGCTCCGGTTTCTTCGAGCACTTCGGCAATCGCCGCCTCGACTTCACCTTCGTCCATCTGCTTGGGCAGGAAGTTCTCGATGATCTCGATTTCCTCGGCTTCCTGCTGGGCCAGTTCCAGGCGGCCACCCTTTTCATAAAGAGCGATGCTTTCCCGGCGTTGCTTGACCATGGACTGGAGCAACGAGAGGATGGCGTCTTCGCCAATGCCTTCCGCATTTCCATCACCACGCGCAGCAATATCCCGGTCTTTTAAGGCCGCGAGAATGAGGCGAATCGTCTGCACTTCCCGATCTCTCTTGGCTTTCATGGCCTCTTTGAGAGTATCGTTCAATCGGTTGCGTAACACGTTTATGTCCCCCGGTATTGATACCGTGAAATTCAATTACTCGAATTTCCCCTGAATCGATCCTTTATTTTCCGCCCCAGCCGATCCAGATTCTGAAAGGCGGTGAGACTACAGGAAACAGCCCTGAAAATCAACCTTTCAGCATTTTTTAAGTCATTGATTTTAAACAAAAAAATTAATTCGATTCTCTGCTTGACGAGGCTGGCGGTTTTGCTTATTAACCCCCGCAATTTACGCGCCGCCCAGCGCGTGCTCCGATAGCCTGGAACCGAAGGGGCAAAGCGACTCCCCTTCTGATGCCGCCCACTCTATAGTGTCGGACGCTGTTTGGCGCGCGTGCGTTTAAAATTTTAATTGCGAAGGCCTCGCCATGACTGACTCCGCCTCCCCCATTGCTCCCACACCCAGCGGAGCCCGTCCCCCCGGCGCAAACGCCGCCCTGGTTCTCGACGACGGCTCGGTCTATTGGGGCAAGGGGGCCGGTATCCAGGGCATCGCCATCGGAGAAATCTGCTTCAACACCTCGCTCACCGGCTATCAGGAAATCCTCACCGACCCCTCCTACGCCGGACAAATCATCACTTTCACTTTCCCCCACATCGGCAATGTCGGCGTCAACGACGAAGACAAAGAAACCACCGGCCAGGCGGCGCGAGGCTGCATCCTGCGCGCCGACATCACCGACCCGGCCAACTGGCGGGCCGCCGAACACCTGAATAAATGGTTGATCGAGCGGAACCTTGTGGCGTTGACCGACATCGACACCCGGCAACTGACCCGGCGCATCCGCGATGGCGGCGCGCCCAACGGGGTGGTTATCTACTCGGAAGAAGACAAGATCGACATCGAAGCGCTGACCATGATGGCTAAGGCCTCACCGAGCCTGGAAGGCATGGACCTCGCCAAGGAAGTGACCTGCAAAGAGCCTTACGAATGGACGGCGGGCACCTGGACCATCGAGGCAGGCTTCGACGAAAAGCCCGAAGCCAAATATCACGTCGTCGCCATGGATTTCGGGGCCAAGCACAATATCCTGCGCTGCCTCGCTTCTGCGGGCTGTAAGGTTACCGTGGTCCCGGCCTCGGCTAAGGCCGAAGAGGTGCTGGCCTACAATCCCGATGGCGTTTTCCTGTCCAACGGCCCTGGCGACCCGGCGGCCACCGGCGAATACGCCGGGCCGGAAATTCGCAAGATCGTCGATGCGGGCAAGCCGGTATTCGGCATTTGCCTGGGCCACCAGATGCTCTCCATCGCCATGGGTGCCAAGACCTACAAGATGGATATCGGCCACCGGGGCGGCAACCAGCCGGTTAAGGACCTGACCACCGGCAAGGTCGAGATCACCAGCCAGAACCACGGCTTCGTCGTCGACCGCGACAGCCTGCCCGACAATGTGGAAGAGACCCATGTCTCCCTGTTCGACGGCACGGTCGAAGGCATCCGCCTAAAAGACAAGCCGGTGTTCTCCGTCCAATACCACCCGGAAGCCTCACCGGGCCCACAGGACAGCCACTACCTGTTCCACCGTTTCGTAGACCTCATCGCCGAGCACGCCGGGAAGTAAGCGGATGACTAAGCCCGACGATTGGATAGAAGCAACCGTCGAAGACACTTTAAACCTTGTCGTTGGATATCTGGCTTTACGCAATCACCAACGCCCAAGAGCCTTACATTTTGATCTTGTTGATGTCGATATGGCAGTCAACTGGACAAGAGAAAAAAGGGTTGAAGAAGGCGCAAAAAAGGCAATTGAGAATGGTCTAATTTTATTGATTGACGATCAGCATCCGCATCAATTTTTGGCGTCTGAATTCAGCATTTCAATCAAAGGTCTTGCACATCTAATCAGAAACAAAAGCCATGTACTTGAATCATTTGCAATCTACTGCAACGAATTTGAGGAGGAAATTGAAGAGCTTTATCAAACTTTCAATACAGATATTGTTCCAGCAGCCAATAGGACTGTAACACTTGATCACAATGGCTCAGGCTACAAGAGGGCGCTTGAAGCCGTTGAGACAGTCATTGAAACAGTTAGGGGCGACAACGAATATGGCAATCGCGATCCTGAAGACAAAGAACAGCGGCTAGCCGAGCTTTCGGCGGGCAAGAGACTTTTGGAAGCGGGCAGAGCTTCCGTAAACGCCGTCAACACGGTGCTTATGAAAACTCTGCTTTATCTTGCAGGTATTGGTGTAGCGACAGAACAGGTTGCCACAGCAATCGAAGCGGTTCAAAAGCTGTTCAAATAGTCTTCAGCCTGGATTCCGGGTTCCGCTTTGCGGCCCCGGAATGACGGTGAGAGAGGGCCGGGGCCAGAACGGCGAAGGTAGAGACGGGTTTTAAATGGTTGTCATTCCGGGGCTCCGCAGGAGAACCCGGAATCCAGTCCGGCGGTGCGGGTTGATCCGGGTTCGGACTGAAACACTGAATTGAAAAAAGGTTAGGGTCTAAAAGGTCATGCCCAAACGTACAGACATTAAAAGCATCCTCATCGTCGGCGCGGGGCCGATTGTTATCGGCCAGGCTTGCGAGTTCGACTACTCGGGCGCACAGGCCTGCAAGGCGCTGCGCGAAGAGGGTTACCGGGTCATTCTGGTCAACTCCAACCCGGCAACCATCATGACCGACCCCAATCTGGCCGACGCCACTTACGTGGAGCCGATCACGCCCCCGATGCTCGCCAAGATCATCGAGAAAGAGCGGCCCGATGCGCTGCTGCCGACCATGGGTGGGCAAACGGGTCTCAACGCCGCCATGGCGCTGGTCGCGGATGGCACGCTCGATAAATTCAATGTCGAACTGATCGGGGCCAACGCCGAAGCCATCCAGAAGGCCGAAGGACGCGAAGAGTTCCACACCGCCATGCAGAAAATCGGCCTCGATCAGCCGATTAGCCGGGTGGTCTCCAACATGGACGAAGCCCGCGAGGCCATGGAAGCCATCGGCCTGCCGCTGATTATTCGCCCCTCGTTCACCCTGGGCGGCCAGGGCGGCGGCGTGGCCTACAACAAGGAAGAATACGAGCGGATCATCGCAGGCGGCCTCGCCGCCTCGCCGGTCGGCACCGCGCTGGTCGAAGAAAGCATCATCGGCTGGAAAGAATACGAGATGGAGGTGGTGCGCGACCGCAAGGACAACTGCATCATCATCTGTTCCATCGAAAACGTCGATCCCATGGGCATCCACACCGGCGACTCCATCACCGTGGCCCCGGCGCTCACCCTGACCGACAAAGAATACCAGATCATGCGCAACGCCTCGATTGCCGTGCTGCGCGAGATCGGCGTCGATACGGGCGGCTCGAACGTGCAGTTCGCCGTCAATCCCGAGAACGGCCGCCTGATCATCATCGAGATGAACCCGCGGGTGTCGCGCTCTTCGGCGCTGGCTTCCAAGGCCACCGGCTTCCCCATCGCCAAGGTCGCCGCCAAGCTGGCGGTCGGTTACACGCTCGACGAACTGGACAACGACATCACCGGCTGCACGCCCGCGTCGTTCGAACCGACCATCGACTATGTGGTCACCAAGATCCCGCGCTTCACCTTCGAGAAGTTCCCCGGCGCCGAAGCCCTGCTGACCACCTCGATGAAATCGGTGGGCGAAGCCATGAGCATCGGGCGGAGTTTCGCCGAGTCCCTGCAAAAGGGTCTGCGCTCCATGGAAACGGGCCTCACGGGCTTAAATGAAGTGAAGATCGAAGGCATCGGTCAGGGCGACGACAAAGACGCGGTTCGCGCCGCTCTTTCGACCCCGCGCCCCGACCGGCTGCTGGTCATCGCCCAGGCGTTCCGCCACGGCATGGACATCGAAGACGTTCAGCGCGCCTGTAAGTTCGAACCCTGGTTCCTCGACCAGATCAAGGCCATCGTCGACGCCGAAGACGAGTTGCGCTTACGCGGTCTGCCCAACGACGCGCCGACCATGCTCAAGTACAAGCGCATGGGCTTTTCCGATGAGCGCATTGTCGAACTGACTGGCCGCGACCCGGAAGTTGTGGCCTACCGCCGCCATGTGCTGAACGTTCACCCGGTCTACAAACGGGTCGATACCTGCGCCGCCGAGTTCCCATCGAAAACCCCTTATATGTATTCGGCCTACGAGGGCGACGGCATGACCGTGCCCCAGTGCGAATCCGAGCCGAGCGACAAAACCAAGGTCGCCATTCTGGGCGGCGGTCCGAACCGCATCGGCCAGGGCATCGAGTTCGACTACTGCTGCGTCCATGCGGCCTATTCGCTGAAAGACGCGGGCTATGAAACCATCATGGTCAACTGCAACCCGGAAACCGTCTCCACCGACTACGACACGTCCGACCGGCTCTACTTCGAACCGCTGACCGCGGAAGACGTGATTGAGCTCATTCGGGTCGAACAGTCCAAGGGCGAGTTCAAGGGCGTGATCGTCCAGTTCGGCGGTCAGACACCGCTGAAGCTGTCCCATGCGCTGGAAAAAGCGGGCATTCCCATCCTCGGCACCTCACCCGACGCCATCGACCTGGCCGAAGACCGCGAGCGCTTCCAGGCCCTGCTGCAGAAACTCAACCTGCTGCAACCGGCCAACGGTATCGCGCGCTCCGAAGACGAAGCGGTCGCCGTCGCCGAAAACATCGGCTATCCGCTGGTTATCCGTCCTTCTTACGTGCTGGGCGGCCGGGCCATGGAAATTGTCCATAACAAAGAACACCTGCTGCGCTATATGAACACCGCCGTGGAGGTTTCCGGCGACAGCCCGGTGCTGCTCGACAGCTTCCTCCAAGACGCCATCGAAGTAGACGTCGATGCGGTTTGCGACGGTGAGCGCATCTATGTGGCGGGCATCATGCAGCACATCGAAGAAGCCGGCATTCACTCGGGCGACAGCGCCTGCTCACTGCCGCCTTATTCCATCGACGAAGATCTGATGGAAGAACTGAAGCGCCAGACCAAACTGCTGGCCGAGGGCTTGAAGGTGGTCGGTCTGATGAACATTCAGTTCGCCATTAAGGACCGGACGATCTATATCCTCGAGGTCAACCCGCGGGCCAGCCGGACGGTGCCGTTCGTCGCCAAAGCGACCGGCGTTCCCATCGCCAAGATCGCCGCCCGCGTCATGGCGGGCGAGAAGCTCGACGACCTGGACGTTCCCGCCGACACGCCGAAACTCAATCACGTAGCGGTCAAAGAAGCGGTCTTCCCCTTCACCCGTTTCCCCGGCGTCGACATTATTCTGGGCCCGGAAATGAAATCCACCGGCGAAGTGATGGGCATCGATTCAGACTTCCCCAAGGCCTTCGCCAAGTCCCAACTCGGGGCGGGCACCTCGCTGCCCGATGAAGGCACGGTTTTCATCTCGGTCAAGGATAAGGACAAAACGGCTATTCTCGATGTCGCCAAGCGCCTCAACGCCATGGGATACGGCCTGATCGCCACCCACGGCACGGCCCGCTATCTCGAAGAGCAGGGCCTGACCTGCAAAGGGGTCAATAAGGTTCTCGAAGGACGGCCGCACTGCGAAGACGCCATCTTGAACGGCGAGGTCCAGATGGTGATCAATACCACCGAGGGCGCCAAAGCCATTTCGGACAGCTTCTCCATCCGCCGCTCGGCCCTGGTTTTGAACATTCCGCACTACACCACGGTGGCCGGAGCCCATGCCGCCGTGGGCGCTCTGGAGGCGATGAAAGCCGGAACACTTGAAGTTGAGTCGCTTCAAGGTTACTTTAGCGGCGCTTAAATCGGTTCTAAGGTTTAAGCGACCTCTCGGGCGAGGGGATTAGTAAGAATTTGATGACGTTCACAGCCCTTGAAGACCTAAAGGGCTGTGGGGGTCTTTTTGTTGTTTTCAACGGATATCAGAACGGGCGTCAGGCCATGCAAAGAATACCGATGACCAAACAAGGCTACGAAAGCCTTGATGCAGAATTGAAGAAGCTCAAGAGCGAAGACCGGCCGGCGGTGATCAACGCCATTGCGGTAGCGCGCGAACACGGCGACCTGTCGGAAAACGCCGAATATCATGCCGCGCGGGAGCGCCAGAGCTTTATCGAAGGCCGTATCAGCGAATTGGAAGACGTGCTCTCCAAAGCCGAGGTGATCGATCCCTCGACCCTGTCGGGCGACATCATCCGTTTCGGTGCTACTATTATGATTGTCGATGAAGATACCGACGAAGAAAGCACCTATCAGATCGCCGGTAGTCATGAGTCTGATCTGGCCAAGGGCAGCATTTCGATTACCTCGCCGCTGGCGCGCGCCCTCATCGGCAAAACGCTTGGCGACTCTGTGGAAGTGACCTCGCCCGGCGGCACCAAGAGCTACGAAATCCTCAAGGTCGATTATATTTAAGACCGAAAGTTTCGGCAGACATCAAAAAGCCCGCTTCCATCAAGGAGGCGGGCTTTTTGTTGGGTAAAACCATTGGCAGCGAAAAGGCGTCCTACCCCTCGTCCACCCCATCCACATCGATGGGAACGCCGGGCATCAGTTTGGCGGTGCGCACGGTCATGGAGGATTTAACGTGTGCCACATTGGGAGCAGCGGTCAGTTTGGTGGTGAGAAATTGCTGGTAGGAATCCCAGTCCTGCTCGACGATCTTCAAGAGGAAATCCGTCTCGCCCGCCAGCATGTGGCATTCGCGGACTTCCGGCCACTGGCCGATCAGGTCTTCAAAGGCCTTGAGGTCCGGTTCGGCCTGACTGTTAAGGCCGACTTGGGCGAAGACGGTCACATTATAGCCCAACTCGTGGCCGTCCAGTTCGGCATGGTAGCCTTTGATGTAGCCCGCATCCTCGAGCGCGCGGACACGGCGCAGGCAGGGGGGCGCCGAGATGCCCGCCCGCTTGGCGAGCTCCACGTTGGTCATGCGCCCATTGTCCTGTAAATCGGCAAGGATCCGCCGGTCGATTTTATCGAGTTTGACCCTTTGCACTCTTGCTCCTCCCCATCGCCTTTTTTCTCCCGCCAAACAAAGCGGGTAAGGAAATTTCACTATTGCGCAAGAATATTACACAACACTTCAGGCCTTACAAGAAATAAAATTACAAAAACAGAGCGAAAAAAATTGTTGTTCAGAAAGGCCGCCGCTGCCAATTATCCCCAAAATTCGGCTCATTGATTCATATCAAACCTTGCATTTCAAAGAGGCGGATTCTATTTTGCCTCTCCATTTTAGTTTTATTCCAATAAAAAACAGAACCCCCGTTTAGATTAAGAGGATTAAGAAAATGAGCGAGCACCAATCCCTGGTCACGCAGGCCGCCCCCGATTTTACTGCACCTGCCGTGATGCCGGACAATTCCATCAAGGAAGATTTTAACCTGAAGAACCATCTCAACGGTTCCTACGGTCTCGTTTTCTTCTATCCGCTCGACTTCACCTTCGTTTGCCCGTCAGAAATTCTCGCCTTCGACCATCGCATGAAGGCATTTGAAGAGCGCGGCGTCAAAGTGGTTGCAGTTTCCGTCGATTCCCACTTCACCCATCTGGCCTGGAAAAACACTCCGGTCGATCAGGGCGGCTTGGGCAATGTCCAGTTCCCCATGGTCGCCGACCTGACCAAGCAGATCGGCCGCGATTACGGCGTTCTGATCAACGAATCGGTGACCCTGCGCGGCACCTTCCTGATCGACAAGGAAGGCAATGTGCGTCATGCAGTGATCAACGATCTGCCTCTCGGCCGCAACGTGGACGAAGCCATCCGCATGGTCGATGCGCTGCAGTTCCACGAAGAACACGGCGAAGTCTGCCCGGCCGGCTGGAACAAAGGTGACGACGGCATGACCGCCACCCCAGACGGCGTCGCCGAATATCTCTCCAGCCACGCCAACGACCTCTAAGGCTGCATAAAGAGCGTAGTAAAAAAGAAACGGGCCGCGGGGCTTTCCCGGCGGCCCGTTTTTGTTATCCACCGGAAAGTTCGCCGAAACGGGCTTTTGTGCTGTCGCTCTGCCTTGCCTCAACTGGTCGGCCCTTCTATCTTAGGCTTAACATTTTTCATTTGAAGACAAAGAGGACTTGGTCGATGTCCACCACCCACCACAGTAAAGTCTTGATCATCGGCTCGGGCCCGGCGGGCTATTCCGCCGCGATCTATGCGGCGCGCGCGATGATGGAACCGATCGTGGTGCAGGGCCTGCAGCCCGGCGGCCAGTTGACCATCACCACCGATGTCGAGAACTATCCCGGTTTCGCCGATCCGGTGCAGGGCCCCTGGCTGATGGAGCAGATGCAGGCCCAGGCCGAAAACGTCGGCGCCAAGATGTTCGACGACACGATCATCGAAGCCGATCTCAAGACCCGCCCGTTCAAACTGGTGGGCGACTCGGGCGACGTCTACACCGGCGACACCTTGATCATCTGCACCGGCGCAACGGCCAAATGGCTGGGGCTCGAAAGCGAGCAGACCTTCCAGGGCTTCGGCGTCTCGGCCTGCGCCACCTGCGACGGGTTCTTCTATCGGGGCAAGGAAGTGGCCGTGGTCGGCGGCGGCAACACGGCGGTCGAGGAAGCCATTTTCCTGACTAACTTCGCCAGCAAGGTCACTCTCATCCACCGTCGCGACGAACTGCGGGCTGAAAAGATTCTTCAGGAGCGCGCCTTCAAAAACGACAAGCTCGAATTTTGTTGGGACAGCACGCTCGAAGAAATTCTCGGTGGCGACAACCCGCCGGGCGTCAACGGTGTGCGGGTCAAGAACGTCAAAACCGGCGAGACCAGCGAATTCGCCGTCGACGGGGTTTTCATCGCCATCGGCCACCAACCCAACACCGACCTGTTCAAGGGTCAGCTTGAAATGGATGAGGAGGGTTTCCTGATCACCCAGCCGGGCACACCCCAGACCAATATTCCGGGGGTTTTCGCGGCAGGCGACGTTCAAGACAAAACCTACCGTCAGGCTGTCACGGCGGCGGGGACCGGTTGCATGGCCGCCCTCGACGCCGAACGCTTCATCGCCGAAGCCGAATTCACCAAAGCGGCCGAATAAGGCATACCCCACCTAACCTCCCCTAAGAGGGGAGGGATTTTATATTCGTCCTCCCCCTTCTAGGGGGAGTTAGAAGGGGAAAAACAGGGGGACGAAACGAATGGATTGGGACAAGCTGAGGATTTTCCACACAGTCGCCGAGGCGGGCAGCTTTACCCATGCGGGCGACACGCTCAACTTGAGCCAGTCCGCCGTCAGCCGCCAGATCAGCGCGCTGGAGGAAAGCCTTAACTGCCACCTCTTCCACCGCCACGCCCGCGGCCTGATCCTAACCGAGCAGGGCGAGTTGCTGGATCGCACCGTCAAGAGCGTCTTCGCCAAACTCAACATGGTCGAAGCGCGGTTGAACGAAAGCAAGGAGCGCCCTCAAGGGCCTCTGAAAATCACCACCACCGTCGGCTTCGGCTCCGTCTGGCTGACCCCGCGGATGAAGGAGTTCGTCGAACTCTACCCCGATATCAACGTCAGCATCCTACTGACCGACGGAGAACTCGATATCTCGATGCGCGAGGCCGATGTGGCCCTGCGCCTCGCCAAACCGACCCAGCCTGACCTGGTGCAGCGACACTTAACCACTATGGGCTTCCATATCTTCGCTTCGCCTGACTACCTGAAAAAGCATGGCATGCCCCATTCGCTAGACGACCTGGACGACCATAAGCTAGTCGTTTACGGCGAAGGAACCTCTGCGCCATTCGCCAACCTCAACTGGCTGCTTGAAGTGGGGCGCGAAGAAAAAGAACTGCGCCAAGCGACTCTTGAGGTCAACAACATCTACGGCATTTTCAAGGCCGTCCAGAACGGCATGGGACTGGCCTTCATGCCCGACTACATGGGACATACCACAGGCTCAAACCTGGTTGAGGTATTGCCCGAACTGCGCGGCCCCGAGCTCGATATCTACTTCGTCTACCCGGAAGAGCTCCGCCATTCCATGCGTATCCAGGTGCTGCGCGACTTCCTTTTGCGGACCATCGCCGAAGGCGCGCACTAACCGGCAAAACCATCTTCTCCGAGACCGTTCAGGGGCAACTTTTCCCGTCTGCCCGAAGCTTTGCACAAGCGAAATGATGAAGCAGGATCAAAGCCCTAATCATTTTTCTTCCATGCGCATTACGCATAGCTGAATTGTATTAATTTCAATTGCCAGAAACCATCGGGCCGTCTATCTTCCCCTCAGATGTTGCACCGCAACATCACGCTTGGACGCAATATCCAAGCGGAGGGGTCCTTTCTTAAGGACCCTACGTCTCCCAGACGTAAAGCCTCCCTGTTAAACTCGCCGGGCCATTTTTGGCCCGGTCTTTTTTTGTCTGCTGCGCAACTGCAAAATTTCTACCGCACAGGATCGCCTTCGTTTTAGGGCCACTTGCCTTTGGTCAAGCCATGCGATCAGTGCATGGCTGATCTTCTAAATTGGCAATAGTGTATGAGCACCTCCTCATGTAGAAATACTTTCAGACGATGTTGCAGCGCAACATTGTTGAGATCGGGCGCAAGGCCTGATCCGAAGGGCCCTCGGGTCCTACGTCTCCCAGACGTGAAGCCTCCCTGTTAAACTTGCCGGACCGTTTGGCCCGGCTTTTTTTTGCCTATTTTATAAATTTACCCCTCCAAAAGATCGCCGCCCCAACCGGGGCGGTTTTCTTTTGGTTATGACGAAAGCTGTTGGCTTTCGTACGGACCTCAGTCGCCGGTCGGGGCTCCGCCCCTGGGCTCGCTCGTATTAACTCGCGGGCCTCAATCGGCCATGCGGCTCACGCTGTTCGCCTCAGAGTTTGGAACAGGCACTCCGAAGATTCTGTCGGGCGACTGGTTGAGCGAAGCGAAAACGGCCACAAGCGTGGCCGCGCGGAGCGGCAGCGTAGCGAGCCCAGCCCGGAGGGCGACCGGCGCTTGAGGTCCTCCTCCTAATCAACTTATCCCTTCAGGCTCTCGGCGCGGGCGGCGACCACCTTGTCGGCTTCCTTACCGGAGAACTCCTGCAGGTGATCGAATTCATAGGTATAGGTCCCCACACCCAAGCTTTGCGAGCGTAACTCAACGATCAGATCGCCGATCTCGGCTTGAGGCATCATGGCCTGAACCTCATCCCAGCCCTGCCAGCCGTCCTTGGCGTCGAACCCGAGAATCTGGCCGCGCCGCCCGGAAACCATGCGCTGAACCTTGGAGGTGTATTCACTCGGCACCGAGACGGAGACATTCAAGATCGGCTCCAACAGAACCGGATTACAGGTCGGCAGCGCCTCGCGCATTCCCTGGGCGGCGGCTTTCTGGAAAGCCATATCCGAGCTGTCCACCGGATGGAAACCGCCGTCGGTCAGGGTAACGGTCAAATCGACAACCTGGAAGCCGAGCGGCCCCTGGCCCAAGGTCCCGGCCACACCTTTCTCGACAGCCGGAATATACTGCTTGGGCACCACGCCGCCGGTGATGGTGTCGGAGAAGCTGAACCCCGAACCGCGCGGCAGAGGCTTGATCTCCAGATGCACATCGCCGAATTCACCATGACCGCCCGATTGCTTTTTATGGCGCGAATGCTGGCTCGCCGGTTTGCGAATGGTTTCCTTATAGGGAACCATGGGTTTCTGATGGGCGACCGAAAGACCGTACTCGCCTTTCATTCTGGAAAGCGCAATCTGAAGATGGACCTCCCCCTGACCGGTCAAAACGAACTCGCCGGTTTCTTCGCTATGGGCGGCATTGATCGAGGGGTCTTCTTCCGCCAGCTTGGCCAGCGCACCCGAGAGCTTGACCTCGTCGGACTGCTTTTCGGCATGGATGGCGAAGGCGTAAAGCGGCGCGGGCGGTTCCGGCCAGTCGCACTCGACCTTGCCCTGTTCGGTCAAGAGATCACCGGTCTGGGCGTTTTCCATACGACCGAGCGCCACCACTTCACCGGCCTTAGCCGATGTCTTTTTTTCCGTCGTCTTGCCAAGCAGGCTATTGACCCCGCCGACCCGGTCGCCGTTGAGGCTCATGCCATCCTTGACCTCTCCGGCCCAGATCCGGGCCATGGACATTTTGCCCGAATGCCCCGCATGGACGGTCTTGAAGATTTGCGCAACCGCACCGCCGGACGTATCGACGCCTAAGCGCTCGGCCGTTTTCGCCGCCCCCGGCGCTTCGTGGCGCAGCGCCTTCATCAGACGATTGATACCGTTCTCGTTCTCCGCCGAGCCGAAAAACACCGGGACGATCAGGTCCTGCTGCAAATCCTTGGTGAGGTTTTCGTATATCTCGTCGGTCGAGGGCGCCACGTCCTCAAGCAGCTCTTCCATCAGCTTGTCGTCGAAATCGGCGAGGGATTCGAGCATTTCAGTGCGCGCCAACTCTTCATCATCCTTGACGGCTTCGGGCAGGGAAATCAGATCGGACGGCTTATGGGGGTTCCATTTCCAGGCCCGCTCACTGACCAGATCGACCATGCCGGTGATTTCACCCGCGCCATTGCGCATGGGGATTTCACGGAGCAGCAACGGGCGGCTGGAAACACCCTGCAGAGCCTCGAACGTGGCGCGCACGGAAGCTTCGGCCTGATCCATTTTATTAATATAGAGGATATGCGGGATATCCCGGTCGTCGAGGAACTTGAGCAGCGGCGAAATGGTCACCGCCCGTTCGGGCGCGGGCTCGCAGACCACAATCACCGTATCGGCGACCATCATGGCGCACTGGGCGTCATAGGTCAGCTCCACCGAACCGGGGCAGTCAATCAGCGTCCAGGGTTCATCGAGATAATTCATGCTGGCGATGGAAAGCTCGGTGCTCATACCGCGGGCCCGGGCCTCCGTCGCGCCGTCGCCGACCGTGTTGCCTTCCTTGACCGTTCCGCGTCGGTCGATGGCCCCGGCGGCGAAAAGCATGTCTTCAAGAAGCGTTGTCTTGCCGCTGGTGTAAGGGCCTACCAGAGCGGCGCAGCGTGGTCCCGATGTTGTTTTGGTCATTGGCGCGTATCCCCCGAACATAATTGCGGTTGGGGCGCGGCCCAGATTCCCATCCCAGGGCGGCGGGCCGCCCCAATATCTGATGCCGTCATGAACATGACGACAGATGAAGCGTACCCCGCTGACGAATCGATGCAAGCGAAAAACGCCTGTAAGCGAAAGAGGTTATCCACCGCCCCTGCATCCCCCTCGACAGCGGACGGTTTTTAATCGGTTAAACGACGAAAATGCACCCCCTAAAACACAAAACCACCCAGAAAACACCCAGCAAGAATCTCTTAACTGATTGATATCAAACGAAACACCCCTGATTTTCGGAAAAATCCTTATCATTATTTATCATTTTCACCCTGCGCTGCCTGACAAGCGACCTCATCGGAGAGGTCTTCTAGAGCCGCTCGAGAAGGACGGTCGAACCCGGCAATCCTGGCTTGAAGCGCCACCGCCCGCTGGGCCGACCCGTATTCCTTATAGAGCATGGATTTTTCATAAATCGCTTCGAGCTTGGCCAGCATCTCCACCGCATCGAAACAGGTGCGCTCGACCACATCCTCGCACAATTCTCGCAACCGCTTATTACTCATCCCTTTTGTTGAATTCCCCACCGTCAATATACTAATTCTAGCGTGACAGGCATTGAGGAGCCTGTGAACAAAAACGAGAAACAGTGCGAGAAAAACAATGTCTCAAAAAGCTTACGGGGCCTGTCAGTGCGGAGCCGTTACGTTTAAAATTTCCGGAAATTTCGACAGTTTCTTTCTCTGCCATTGCTCACGCTGCCAAAAGGATACCGGCTCGGCCCATGCCGCCAACCTATTTTCCTTAAATGCGACGATTGCTTGGCTTTCTGGGCAGGAATGCATCAAAACCTACCGCATTCCCAACACCCGACACGAAAAAAGCTTTTGCATCAACTGCGGCTCCGCCCTTCCAAATGCTCAACAAGACGACTCTTTACTGGTGGTTCCTGCCGGAAGCCTGGATAGCCCGGTCGAACTTCGGCCCATCGCCCATATCTGCTGCTCAAGTCGAGCCGAGTGGGACCTCAACCTGGAAAACATCCCCAAAATCGATAACCTCCCAGGGACAGCGGAGTAAGACACCTCCCATTTATATCGAAAAACTCGATAGAAACATCCTTAAAAATTCAACAATCTGAACCATCTCCTTTCTTGACGATCTGGTTGGATGAGCAGAATATCCCTTTCGCGGATACAGGCCGGTGACCCTGCCCGAAAACGGGGCAGGTAGGCGAGACCCAGGGTCCGTATCTTTTTTCAAAAAGATACAGTGGAGGACTTACCGGACTCGCGGCGATGCCATGACGGCCTCTCCCCTTTTCCGTCCGCCCTCCTCGTATCGACTTTTTTGTTTCAAGGTACACGCCGCAACGACGCGCTTTCGTCTCGTATCGGCGTCTGGAGGACCAACCCATGCAGCTGACTTCTCGGGCGCGCCGCGCCATTCCCCTGCCTCTGACCGAAGACCAGAGCGCCGACATGATTTATCCCGACGACCTGCCCTACAGCCCCCGCCTGCCACGCAAAAGCCAGTTCGACGTTTGCGACGAAGGCAGCATGGGTCGCGGCATCCGCACCAAGGTGGCCTTCGGGCGCGGTTCGGTCATCGCCGAATTCACCGGACAGTTCACGTCGCAGATTTTGCAGCATACCTTGCAAGTGACGCCGACCAGCCATGTGCACGACCCTTATTTCATCGGCCTGCTCTCGCACTCCTGCGCGCCCAATAGCCTGCTCGATATGCAGGGCATGGAACTGCTCGCCCTTTGCGACATTCCGGCGGGCACTCTGCTCACCGTCGACTACGCCCTGACCGAAGACATTCTGTTCCGCCAATTCCCCTGCGACTGCGGCGCAAGCAACTGTCGCAGCTGGATCACCGGGCGGCGCGAAAAAGTCAACGCCAAGGGCCGCCGCCATCTGGCGAAACGGCAGCACTAGAGTCGGATCGCTTTAGGTTGAATCACTTTATGATTCAGCCTGAAGCGTGAATCCGCCCCTCATGCAAAGAATCTGGAGGCTTACCCCCGATGGGCATCGACATCACCGAAACCATTCCGGCTTTCGGCCGCACGGAAGACGCCATCGCCGCATTGCAACCGGCCTTTCCGGTCCACTGCCTGCGGCCCGATCTGCTGACCGCGGCGGCGGAAACCTTCATCAAAGGCTTCCCCGGCGATACGCTCTACGCTGTGAAATGCAACGCGCACCCCTTGGTGCTCGAGCGGCTTTACGAAGCGGGAATTCGGCATTTCGACGTGGCGTCCGACCATGAAATCAACCTGGTCCGACGCCACTGCCCGGAGGGTATCCTCTATTACCACCATCCGGCCAAGACCGCTCTGTCGACCGCCGAAGCCTACAATCACTCCGGCGTCCGCCGGTTCGCCGTCGATTGCGGGCCCGAGCTCAACAAGGTGCTGGCCAACAGCGGACGCGACGCGGCGATCACCGTACGCATGGCGGTGCCGCAGGACGACGCGGTTTACGACCTCTCGACCAAGTTCGGCGCAACCTTCGAAGAAACCATCGCGCTGTTGAGCGAAGCGGCCCGCTGCGGTCGCAAGGTCGGCCTGACCTTTCATGTGGGCTCTCAGTGCCTGCACCCGAAAGCCTATGAGACGGCGCTTGAGCTCTCCGCCCAGGTGCAGGAAAAGGCTGGCGTGCGGCTTTCCTATATCGACGTTGGCGGCGGTTTTCCGGGCTACTACCGAACCACGGAAGCGCCGCCGCTTTCAGCCTATTTTGAACGCATTGCCAGGGCGGTGAAACGGCTGTTTCCCGAAAACCCGCCACGCATCCTCTGCGAACCGGGCCGGGCGCTGGTTTATAAAGCGGCCTCGCTTGTCACAAGAGTGATCCTGCGGAAGGAAAATACGGTTTACCTCAACGACGGCATCTTCGGCGGTTTCGCCGAAATATATTGGGGCAAGGACGCCCTGGTGTTGGAATGCAAGGTGCATCGTCTGCAGGGAAGCAAGAAGCCGACGGAAAAAACCAAGCCCTTCATCGTCTACGGACCAACCTGCGACGGCAACGACCGGCTACCCTATAAGATTCCGCTCCCCATCGACATCACCGAAGGAGACTGGATCGAGTTCAACAATCTGGGCGCTTACGGCCGCGAAATGTCGACCGCTTACAACGGTATGCGTTCCGATCGTCTGATTGTACTCAACCAACCCTATTGATCCGGCGAACCATAAGGCGAATTTCTTTTATCGAACACACTGTTCGTATAGACTCAGGTGTCACGCACCAGAGAAGACAATCGATTGCCGGGGGATGGATGATCGAATGGAAAGATGAGTACAGCGTCGGCGTCGAGGCGATCGACAAAGATCACAAGACGCTGATAACGCTGGTAAACCGTTACCTGACCGAATCGGAACGGAAACCGGCGGTTTTGGTCCATCGCCTGTTCCGCGATCTGGAAAACTACACCAACTACCATTTCCATCGGGAAGAGGGCCTAATGGCCAAGTGCGGCTATGAAGGGCTGGAAGAGCATAAGCGTCGCCACGAAGAAATCCGCACCACCCTCAAGGCTTTTTCCGACAAGGTGACCCACAAATTCAGCGCCGCCGATCAGGCCGAATTAAGGGCCTTTTTAAGCTCCTGGCTGCTCGATCACGTCTTGAAGGAAGACTTCAAATACCGCGACGCCATGGCCAAACTAGACGCTGACTGACCTATAATTCTGTAACAATCGCCCGCTATGTAGGTCCATTCGGAATTTCATTGAACGGCATAAATGCGGCGGCACACTTTACTTCAGTCTTTGTTTCGGATCGCCAAATACCGGTTGGTCGTTCCCCTGCTGCGCAGCCTCGAGTCCCCCGAGCATACGGCGCGGGGGGTTCTGGTCGGAGTCGCCTGGGCGCTCACCCCTTTGATCGGCATTCAGATGCCGCTCATCGCACTCACCTGGGTGCTGGCCCGTACGCTGTTCGGCTGGCGCTTCCATCTTCTCGTCGCCCTCGCCTGGGCCTGGGTGACCAACGCCTTAACCCTGGCGCCCACCTATTACGTTTTCTATCTGACAGGACAGATCATGCTCGGGCGTTGGGGCGATCTGTCGGGCTACGGCGTTTTCATGGATCTGATATCCCAGGTTCTGGCCACCGAAACCGACCTTGCCGGAAGGATAGTCAACGCCATGGCCTTCGCCGCCAAGGAATGGGGCCTGCCACTCAGCCTCGGCTGCCTGCCCTGGCTGATCGGTTTAAGCTGGATCGCCTATCGCTGGACCTATCGACTGATCAGCGCCCGGCAAACCCAATCAATCCTAAAGTAGATCGACACCGGCGGGCGGCGCGTCGCGCAGCGCAGCGAGTAGAGCGTCGATAGCCTTCCGATTGGGAAAGGTGGAACGCCATGCCAGAGCGATCCGTCGCGAAGGAGCCGGAGCCTTGAAGTGGGCGTATTTAACCAGATGATTGCGCCGCTCCTCACAGTTCATCGCCGTACACATGAAGCTGTTGACCGAGGTCATGGGCAACACGGCGACGCCGGTGCGCACCGCCACCATGTGACGGATGGTCTCCAGCGAGTTCCCCTCGATGCAGTTGTGAATTCCCTCCGAAGTATCGTCCAACTCATGGCAGGCCGGGCAAATTTCCAACACCTGATCGCGGAAACAATGCCCCTTGCCAAGCAGCAGAAGCTTCTCGCCTGCCAACTCGTTACCGTCCACGTCGCTCCGTCCCTGCCAAGGGTGGCCGTTGGGCACGGCGACGAGAAAGGGCTCGTCGTAAATGGGCGCCACCTCAATTCCCGGCTCGTCAAACGGTAGGGCGACGATAATGGCGTCCACTTCGCCGCGTTTTAGACGCTCGGAGAGAACGGCGGTGAAATTTTCCTCGACCAGCATGGTCATGTTGGGCGCGGCATCGTGAAGCTTGGGAATCAGCGTCGGGAACAGATAAGGCCCGACGGAATAGATGGCGCCGAATTTCAGCGAGCCTTCGAGCGCCCCGGATTCACAGTCGGCAATCTGCTGGATACGCTCTACTTCTTCGATAGCCTTTTGCGCCTGAGCGATGACATGCGACCCGGCCTCGGTGATCTTGATTTCATTTTTGAAGCGCTCGAACAAAGGCGTTTTGAGCTCTTCTTCAAGCTGCTTGACGGCGACGCTCAGCGACGGCTGACTGACATTACAGGCCTCGGCGGCGCGGCTGAAACTCCGCTCTCGGGCAACCGCCAGGGCATACTTCAATTGGGTTAGTTTCATGAAATAACGCGCTTTCCCACCAATGGACAAAAATCTACCGCCGCAGAAGTCCTACCTAGGGTCAGGACCCATTAATTTCATTTATTCTAACATGTATCAAGCACCCTAACCTGTTCTTGTCTCCGGTCAAGCCGAAGCGAAAAGATCGTCCTTCCTATTTTTTTCCGTTGGTTTGCAGCCAGGTCAGCAGAAGCGCCGCCTCCTTTCCCGTGAGCGGCGTCATGCGCACCATGGAATTCATGTAGCCAATCCAATTATTTGCGCTGTATTCATCGGGGGGATGCAATGCGTGACAAAGGCTGCAGTTGTCCTCATAGAGGCGGCCGACCGTCGCCCACAACGGTTTGGCGTCACGCAGAAATCCGGTCGTCGGGACCCAGGCGTCCAGGCGTACCTCGGTCCAGATCTGGCCGGTGGTTGCATCCTCAACCGAACCAAGGCGATGCAAACCGTCAACCTCAGACGGATCGATGGTCGCCAGCTTGATCCGTTGACCCTGGCGCATATAGAGCTTGTTTTCTTGTCCTTCACGACGCCAACCGGCCAGTTCGACTCGGGCGAACTCCTTTTCAATCGCCTCAATCCGCACCGGGAGGCCTGCAGCCATTTCGCCAATCGGCTCCCCCCCGGCAGATAGGGCAAGCGACAGGGGCTCCAGCGCAATAACTTGATCGCCAACCGCCACCGACGCCGGAACCAAATTCTCAAACATCCGGCGATGCGTCGCCGTCACGTCCGGCATTTTGTGGGCGACTGCCTTGTGACAGTCGATACAGGTTTTCCCCGCCTTGGCAGCATCCCGCATGGCGCGGGACGCTTTCATCGGCTGTTTATGAAAGTCCATCGCTTCGAAAGAATGGCAGTTTCGGCATTCTTTGCTGCCGTTGGCGCGCATCCGCGCCCATTCCCGTTTCGCCAATTGATGACGCTTGGCTTCAAACTTCTCAGCCGTATCGATGGAGCCGACGGCCCAGTGATAGAGCTCGCTGGTCGCCTGAATTTTACGTTTAACCTTGTCGCTCCAGTTGCGCGGTACGTGACAGTCGGGGCAGGTGGCGCGCACACCTGATCGGTTTTTGTAGTGGGGAGAATGGAGATATTCGGCATAGACGGTGTC